>JAGQQB010000170.1:0-4625 GCA_020426425.1 Planctomycetaceae bacterium
GTCTACCGACCGATGGGCCCCGACTCCAATCCGGACCTGTGCCTGTCCAAAGAAGAGCAGCGTCGCATTCGCAAGTTTGTGGTCGACATGCGGGTGAAGAAGCCGATCATCTTCGTTGATGCGTACTACGACCATGCAGGGCAGGCTCTTTGCCCGGCGGCCACCGGTATCACGCACCACATCAATCCGTGGGGCGGCATTGAGCCTTGCCCGATTGTGCAGTTCACCAAGGACAACATCCACGCCGAGGGCAAGAGTCTCAAGGACAAACTCGATTCGCCGTACCTGAAAGACTTTCGCGAACTCGCCCGCGATACCACGCGAGGCTGCATTGTGCTGGAACGTCCTGACCTGCTGCAGGAGTTGATCAGAAAGCACGATGCGGAAGACGGGACCGCGAGACAGACCGCAATGGCGGAACTCAAGGCGATGCAAATTCGCCCATCGCAGTATGCCCCGAGTGATGCGATTCCAGAACGCAGCTGGGCCTACTGGCTGGCGAAGCGGATGTTCTTCAACGACTTCCACGCGTACGACCAGCGTGACCATTCGACCAACTCCGCTCCAGCGATGTTGACCCGCGAAGTGTCGGTGCCATCGTCATCACCGGTGAGCGTGCCGCTGGAAATGTCGGTGCAGGGGGCTGATGAGACAACAGATCCTTCCTCCTGATGCCCGCAGCAATGTCAGATCTTTGCAGTCGCTGCCTCGTGCTGCTGGCATCTGAGCGACGTTGATCGTCCTACCAGCGAAACACACCTGTGCCCCAGGTCAGTCCGGCGCCGAAGCCGCACATCAGCAGGTTGTCGCCGCGTTCAATGCGGCCTGCTTGCAGGGCTTCGTCCAGCACTAGCGGGATGGAACCGGCAGAGGTGTTGCCGTAGCGGTCGAGGTTCACGAACAGTTTCTCATCTGGGATGTTCAACTGATCGGCGGCGGCACGAATGATGCGAATGTTTGCCTGATGCAGCAGGAACAGCGAGATGTCGTCGACATTCAATCCGCTCTTATCGAGCACCAGCTCGACGGTATCCGCCAGCATGCGGACGGCCCACTTGAAGACGTTGCGGCCATCCATCTGCAGGAAGTGCTTGCCTGCGTGCAGGTCTTGCGGAGAGATGGGGCAACGCGTTCCGCCGACCGGGCGATCGAGCAACGGGCCGCCGCTGCCATCGGACCCCAGTTGGTAGCAGACCAGTCCCTGATGTTCTTCCCCTTTGGCGAGCAGGACGGCACCGGCACCATCACCGAACAACGGGAAGATTTTTTGATCGGCCGGATTCACGATCCGGCTCATACAGTCGGCCCCAATCACCAAAGCCAGTTTTGAGGTTCCGGTCGCGACAAATTGTGCGGCGGTGACCATGGAATACATGAAGCCAGCGCAGGCGGCGACCGTGTCGAACGCCGGGCAGTCGAGCCCCAGCTTGTCCTGCACAATACAGGCAGTGGAAGGACACTGGAAATCGGGCGTGAATGTGCCGACGACGAGGAGATCGATGTCGGTTGGATCGACCCCGGCCTGTTCCATTGCCCGTTTTGCGGCACGCACGCAGAGGTCGCTGGTGGCCGTGTCTCGGTCGGCATGGCGACGTTCGAGTATGCCGGTTCGCTGCACGATCCAGTTGGCATCACAACCGTACTGCGAATCGAGGTCCGCGTTGGTGACGATGCGCTCGGGGACGTATGAGCCGCAGCCGACGACCTGGACACCCAACAGCGAGTTCGTCCGCTTGCTGAACAAGGGACGTTCTGCACCAGGGGCCGATCCTAGAGAGTCGTTTATGGACCCGATCGCCACGCGACGGACTCCTCTCATATGACGTCGATCATCCCGTGAGGAAGGACCGATGAAACACAGACTGATATCAGGAGGAGTTGCGGAACACCGAAACTCCCCACCGATGGGGGGTAGATTTGATTTCGAACGCCTCCGTCCTTCCGTGATACCCAGGGGGCGACTCGATGACATCGATTTCACGCAATCCCAGCGTGGCACTCGACAACCGCTCAGGGGGCGTCGGATGCCCCGGCAGGATAACCGCTTTCGCTTGAAGGAACTAGGGAAACCCAGACTTTTGGTCTCATTCGCCGGTCGATCGGCCCGCTGTGGTCGCCAAGTTTTCCCAACACCTTTGATCCGGAACCTTCTCGAATCCTCCCTATCTTTCGCAAGTCGTACAGCCCGTTGACGCAATGGCAGACAGGACGTGTCCAGCCGGAACAACCGATAAGAGTCGTGGATGCCTCATCGTCGAGGCGGACGTCAGCCCATGGGGTGGCCGGAGAGTCGCTCCTTAGTTCGGATGGAACCAACACCATGCCACGCATCAAGCTTACCCGCGAGCTTGCCGCCACGCTCAAATATGTGTTGCTGCTCGCAGCTCCAGTCATCATGTCCCCCACCGTGACTCTCGCCCAGGTGATTCCGGGGACCGGGACGCTCGTCAATACGGACGACTTCGAGGCCGAGGATTGGGGCTTCAACCTCAACTGGCCCAAGAGCAGCAAGGAAGAAGACGAGCAAATGCGGTATCCGCTGGGATACGCGACGAATGGAAAGTGGGGAGAAGGTCCCAAGCGGGGCATCCCCGACACCATCAAGACGGTCGAAACCCCCGCAGGGGGATTGCCCGGCAGCAAGCGGGCGCTCTACTTGCGCTCTCGTGACACTGGCATTCCCGGTCGCCCTGGGTTCAAGCAGTGTCAGGACGACTTTGTGCTGACCGCGAAACCGATGTCAATCGGCTACAACCCGAACTACACAGTGCGGGTGTTTCTCCCAGATTGGGACCAGTGGGAACAGCGAAATGGCGTTTCGCTGGGCATTCGCGCTGGGCTGCAAGGGCCACAGCAAAAGGAAAAAGAAGTCTCCCTTGGTCGCCGCTTGTTCCGTGGTCGTCGCACGGAAACCGTGACGGAAATGGAACCATTCTATCCTGGCTTCTTCCTGCAGTTCATTCCGCAGAATGATCCTCGAAACCAGGATGGCAAGCCTTACGCCATGATGTTGATCCGGGCCGATCACAATGGTCACGAAGTCCAGGGCCCGAAGATCACTCAGACGGGTTGGTGGACCTTCGGCATGAGTGTGAGCCCTGATGGTCAGTGTCACTACTACGCCCATCCTGGCGTGGAGGAATTCACGGCCAAAGATCACCTGTACTCGTCGATTCCTTACACCATTCGGGCGACGCACTTCAACACAATCTTCTTCAACATCTGTTCACCGGACAACGGCCAGACCTGGTCCACGCCCTGGATCTTCGACGATCCCAAGGTGTACTACGTGAACGGTGCCTCAGTGCAGCAGGCGCAGCGATAAGTCGCACGCAGCAATCACTGACGTCCATCCATAACGCAGGGTTTCAGCGGTTCGCCGCTGGAACCCTGCGTTTTCGTTTGAGGTGGGAATACTTTGGGCGCGATTCTGTCTCAGTTTCTTGACACGCAGATCGCGGAGGTGAAACAACGTAGCTCGGCGGTCCCCGCCGAGAGGACGTGACGTACTGATTCGTCACCGGATGTCATGATGCGATTGCCCAGCAATTCGTGCTGAATCTCGACCGGGGCGGTCGAGCTACGCTGCGCACCTTCGCTCCCCTTCTGACTGCGCAGGCCGCGTAAACTTTCCGGGCCAAGTAAACTGCGAGCGTTACACGCATCGCACGTTGTGTCATGAAGGCAGCCTGCAAAAACAGGAGCACACCAACGAAACTACTGCAGCGGGCAATCGGCTGAGTGATAGGGTTGACTGTCCCTCAAGGTGAAACGCGTGTGTCGCGACGCCTTGCACTTCAACCCACGGCAAAGCAATGTCAGCATTCAAGTGGTTCTTTGGTGGATTGATGGCCGGTGCCGGACTCACAGTCTTTGCGCTGCAGTACCATGTGGTCCATACCAATGAAGGGGTGATCGTTGTCGCCCGTACGCAGAAGGCTCCGCTGCGCAGCACGTACGTCGATGTGCGCGACTGGAGCCTCTCGATGTGGCAACAGTACCCCGAGGTGAGCTTGGCCCTTGCCAGCAGCGGCCGGACGAATGTCATGACCGAGGGGGTGATCAACGACGTCGCCCAGGAATTGGGACTCCCCAGCAGCCTGACTGATGCGCCCACGGCGCAGCAGCCGCAGTCGCTCGTACCCATTCGATTTGTTGATCCTCCGGGGATGCAGCCGCAGCAAAACCCTGTGCCGTCATCGCAGCCGCCGGTAGCGATCCCATGGGATGAGTTCCTGCGCGGTGGGGCCAGCGGCGAAGGAACTCAGTCCTCGCTCCCGAGTACTCCCTCTGGACATGCGGCAGTGACTCCCGCGCCCAGCACGACTGTTCCTTCCGATCGCGGGATCGATGGGACGCCCCAGGAGTCGTACATCCCTTTGACGGCGACCCGGACGAATGAACCGGACGAAGTTCTGCCGAATCTGTTTCGCCAGGTGGTCAACGTCCAAAAGCCGGCGATCTCGATGACCGATACGCTTGGCGAGGTGATCGAACAGCAATCGCGGGAGATCGACCAGTTTCTCAGTGAGGAAGTCGTCGATCCCACCGCTGTACTCCCCCCCACGCCGCTCGATACGGCCACGGAAGCTCCCCGTCGCGAATGGGTACGCGGTCTGCTGAAG
>JAGQQB010000170.1:4651-7861 GCA_020426425.1 Planctomycetaceae bacterium
GAGTTTCTGCCGACATACGAACCTGCGACCACGTTGCACGCCCCGCTGCCCGGTCAATCCGTCTCAGTGCAGCCGCTGACGCAGTCCTATCCGAATACCGTCGCCCCACCCGAACGTGCGATTCGGCCATTCTAAGTAGGGGCTGTCGATCAACGGCTGTCAGCTTGCGGCAATAGCCAAGTTACCGACCATTGACAGCCAGTTGTTGAAAGCTGATCGCCGAAAGCCGTCAGCTGACCGCCCACCTAAAACACGCGGCCTGACAGCCCGAAGCCCAGGGTGCGGATGGTTTCCAGGATCACCGTAGTCGGTGTTTGTTCGACACTCACGGTATCGCCCGGTTCGAGCAACAAGTTATGGGCACCCCCTGCGGTCTTTGCCTTGCGGTAACTGACCTGGATGACCACCGGTTGCGGTTGGTCTGGTCGACGACGGATCACATAGATCTTGTCCGCCACCAGCGACGACATTCCACCCGCCATCGCGATCGCCTCCACGACCCGGATGTTCTTGCCCACAGGATATTCGTAGACATCTTCCTTCTTCACAAGTCCGGTCACGTGCAGTGGCAGCGGATCGCGGCGTTCAACTTCAATCACCGACCCATCGACCAGTTGCATCTGGCTGTGCCCCTCGCCGTGCATTGAGGCCAAGTCGACCTTGATCGTCCGGGCGCCGCCAGTATGCACCGGGACCTGATGATTCACTAATGAATGAGTTGCCGCCCCGTCGGCGGCAATGGCGGGCCACGCATCTTGAGCGACCGCCCCGGCGGACTCTGGCAAGCGGACCGACAACTCAGTCCCCGCATCATCGGCGAAGCCACCTGCCAGCGAGATGGCGTGCAAGAGGCCGGCGGACCCGGAGCGGAGCTTGAAAGTTCCCTGTTCCTGGACGGCGCCGACGACGGTGACTTCAACTTCCTTTTTCTGTTTCATCGTCACCGTCACGTGCGGATTGCGGTAAATCTGTTCGCGCACGAAGGCCGTCTTGATGACGTTTTCCGCATCTTCGAGATCGAGGCCGTTCAGGGCTACCACGCCGACGTCAGGCACATCAATCTCACCCCGGTCAGAGACGCGAACCACGAATTCCTGAATGCCATCGCTGCCCAAACCGGCGGCAATGTTCAGTTCCAGCACATCGCCCGGAGAGATTTGATCAGCCGGGACCGAAACCGTCGCCAGTCGTGACAGGTCGACTGTGCGGACGTTGCTGACCGGTCGGGCTTCCCACTCATGCGGCAGGTTGTTTGGGGAGAACTTACCGGCCGAAACACAACCAGAAAGTCCCGCGACTAAACAGATCAGCAGTCCCCACCCGCTGCAACGGGAGGAGCGATTCGTCCAGCAAGACTTCGAGTGCCCAGTTCGCACGGCGAACTCGTCACACAAAGCTCGGTCCTGTTCCTGGGGGAACGGCAAGGCTTGGTCGACTCGGTTGAAAGGGAGGGGGATTCGTGTCCGAGGGCCGGACGGGATGTGGTTGGACCAGTGCAATTGGTCCACAATCTGGACGCGACCGAGCAAAAAGGAGTGAGCCTCACCTCGGTCACGGGTTGGGAAGCGGAAAATTACGGCAATCCCCAGAAACGGGTCAAGACGGAATTTCCAATAGCCGACAGGGCATGATTTGCCCGGTCCACGGCTGGGGGAGCGCGCGGGACCGGCACATTGTGCCCCGTCGCACATCTGTTTTGGCGACCGGGGTCGGACCAACTTGTCAAAACGCACAGTTTCGCGGTTGGAATTGCCCATCGCGGTGACGGTATCAGACTTGCGTTGTCATCACCGGTGCGGGCGGTTTGTTTTAAGAGCGAGAGAGTTCGAATGATTCATGAAGTTTCCGGGGACATCCTGCTGACCAAGGCTCAGGCGATCGCGCATGGAGTCGCACCGAATGATGACTTCAAGCAAGGGCTCGCTCATGTGTTGCATGAGCAGTGGCCCGCAATGGTCAAGGACTTCCGTCACTGGTGCCATCAATCCAATCCGAAACCGGGCGGAGCTTGGATTTGGGGCGGGCCCGACGGCCACCGGATCATCAATCTGCTCACTCAGGAACCACCAAAATCAGCAGGCCAGCATCCTGGCCCGGCTCATCTGAACTACGTGAACCATGCGCTGAAAGATCTGCACAAGATCCTGAAGAAGGAGAAGATCGCCAGCCTGGCAATGCCCAAAATCGCCACCGGCGTCGGCAACCTCGACTGGAACGATGTGCTCCCCCTGATTGAAAAGCACCTCGCTCCGCTGTCGATTCCGATCATCATCTACTCGGAATATCACGCTGGAGTGCAGGCGAAAGAACCAGCGATTGAGTAGTGGTCGCTCGGCCACAACTCCCCCAACGGAGAACGATCGAGTGCCGTTGGGATCGTAAAGACACGCAACGATGATAACGAACGACCTGCGTGTGCAGCGCTTGGTCGTTCGTTTTGCGCGCTGCTAAGCTGTGTGCGAACTGCATCCAACTTTCGCATTCGTCACCCGACGGGATGTCGTGACGCATTCGTGCGATGGTGGAACTCACAGGATCGATTCTATGCGTGCCTCCATCTGTTTGCCGCTCCTGCTGGCGATTCTGAGTGACTCTTTGTTCGCCGCTGACCCGCAGCGTCCCAACATTGTCTTCATCATGGCAGACGACTTGGGGTGGGGTGACATCGAACAGCATGGCGGGAATGTGCCGACACCCCATCTTCAACGACTGGCCAGCGCAGGTCTTGAACTGACTCAGCACTACGTTGCCCCAGTCTGCAGTCCTACGCGGACTGGGTTGATGACTGGACGCTGTTGGAGTCGGTTCGGGGTCACCACTCCAACCAACAGTCGCGCTTTGCCGTGGGATACGGTCACGCTCCCGCGCGCGCTTCAGGAACAGGGGTACGCAACCCTGCTGGCGGGAAAGTGGCATCTGGGGTCATTGCCCGAGTGCGGACCGAACCACTTTGGCTTTGATCATGCATATGGCTCACTCGCTGGTGGGATCAGTCCCTGGAATCATCGCTACAAGCAAGGCCCCTTCACGGTTACCTGGCATCGCAATGAAGAATTGATCGAAGAGCAGGGGCACGTCACCGATTTGCTGACCAAGGAAGCGATTCAGTGGATCAAGCAGCAAGACGGCTCATTCTTTGCCTATATCCCGTTCACTGCCGTGCATCTCCCGCTCAAAGAGCCGCAGGCGTGGCTCGACAAAGTCCCAGCC
>JAGQQB010000171.1 GCA_020426425.1 Planctomycetaceae bacterium
CCCCGCTTCCCGCTTGGCGATCGATTCCCGCAGCCGGTTGACATCGACTTCCTGCTGAGCGATCTGCGTGACCGACTTGCGGATTTCCGGCAGCAGTTGGGCGACTTCCTGCCGCGTCCGCTCGATCTCAAATTCGAGCGGCACACCACTGCGTACCTGATCGCGAACCGAACTGACGCCGGTCCAGACATAGCTTCCCAGATCCCGACCGAACAGCAGTCCCCCGAGGACTGTCAGTGCGATCCCGCTCACGACGACTTTCTTGACCATTTGAGTGTCTCCCAGAAGATCGCAGGCTCCGCGAATGGCGGGCTGCTGTTACTTGAATGTGTCAGTGCTTCCTGCGACCGACGCCGATGTCGGTGACGTTCCTGACATGCCATTCGTTGCTGGCACGAGGATCTTGGGAGAATCTTGAATGAATTCCACAACTCCGCCGCAAGTCCTTTTCGAGTAACGAGTAAACACCAACCCTCCTTTACGAATCAGTTCTACCGGCATGTTGCCGCAGGACCACACCAGCCAGCGCCCACGTGGCCAAATCACAACACGATCTTTGAGCCACGTTCCGCGTGACGACGGCACTCCAGACGTAACCTATTTGACAGAAGCACGTTACCCACCCAGAGCCGAGTGTCACTGTTTCCTGGCGCGCGATTTTCACTTTGTCAAATCGTTAATCAGAAAAGTTCCAGAGATTTCACGCCGCAGCCTCACCCTGCCGCCAGAACTGAAATACCAATCCCCAAGAGGATCCTTGGAATGGACCAGCCCCAGGTCGTCTTTGCCAGTCCCGATGAAGGGATGTGCCGCACGGTGAACGAGTGCGCCGCGAGCCAGTATTCGTTGCTTTTTGTCTCCGAGTTCCACGATGTCAGCCGCGTTGTCCGCTCGACCGATCCGGACCTCCTGGTCCTTGATCTGCGCGATGTGCGCGACGGCGGCCACGCCGGTGATCGCCTCATCGAAGACATTCAACTCGACTTCCCCGGAGTTCAAATCCTCGTGCTTGCCAGTGAGGATTGCCCTGAGATGCTCGAACGGCGGGCGGCCTGTTCACCGCTCCAGATCCACCGCGGCCACGTCGCGCCTGACGAGATGTGTGGACTCATCGTGCCGTTACTACCGCAGGTGGAAACCCCTCCGCCTGCCCCCAAGGCTGAGCTGACGATCTCGCCGACGAAGGACCCATTTGGAGAAGCGGTCTTCGAAGGAATCACCCGCCGCTTTGAAACACGTTCCCCTCAACTCAAGAAGATGCTCGAGGATCTGGTGATCGCTGCGTCACACGATGTGACCATTCTGCTGATCGGTGAGACCGGTTCCGGTAAGACGTTCCTGTCGAGCCTGATTCACGAAATCTCACCGCGCCGCAGCGAACCATTCCTCCACGTCGCCTGTGGTGCTCTGCCCCGCGAACTGATCGAAAGCGAACTGTTCGGCCACGTGAAAGGCGCCTTCACCAGCGCGCATGCCAACAAGGAAGGCAAGTTCGTCGCCGCCGGACGGGGTTCGATTCTACTCGACGAAATTGATGTCCTTGGGCCAGAACAGCAGGTGAAGCTGCTGCGCGTGATTGAGACCGGTGAGTTCGAGCCTGTCGGTTCAAACCAGACTCTCAAATCCCAGGCGCGGCTGATCGTCGCCAGCAACCTGGACTTGCAGCCACTCGTGGAACAGGCGCGATTCCGCCCCGACCTGTACTACCGCCTTAACATGCTCAAGTTCGAGATCCCGCCCCTCCGCAAACGCAAGGTCGACATCATTCCGCTGGCGAAAGCGTTCATTCAGAAATTCCAGCAGAAGCACAGCATCAACGTCCACCGCATTGAAGATTCGGTACTCGACGCCCTGCTGAGCTATCCCTGGCCGGGCAACGTCCGCGAACTTGAACACGTGATGCAGCGGGCGGTGATCTATTGCCGCAGTGGCGTCCTGACCGTTGATCAGTTGCCGCCACACATTCTAGCGGGGCACGCGGGGCCGACGAATGATCCGAGCGTCTCACTGGGGCAATCCAAAGGGACCGCGCCGGTCGATGCGACCCTTGGTCAGCAGGTGGCCCTGAGCGAGAAAGAAATCATCGAACAGGCGCTGTTCAAGAATGGCTTCAGCCGCACGAAAACCGCAAAGGAGCTCGGGATCAGTCGTGTCACGCTGTACAACAAGATGAAGAAGTACGACATGATCCGGTAGAAGACTCGTCACACTGTCGCGCGTGGATGTGCGTGCGCTTCACCAGTGTCGCACGATTCTCCAAATCGTGCCGGGGCCAGCAGTGACCGGAGAGACATGACAAAGCTTCCTCGGCGCAGTTGAACTCGATCCGACTCGGAGAGTCGGACGACATTCTTGCGGCGAAGGGGCTCCGTGACTACTTCACTTCCGAATCAGTCGACGCCTCGGCCGCAGCACTTTGCTCCGACTGCACCTGCTTGAGTTCTTCCGCACTTGGGAACCGGGCTGGTTCACGAACTGGCTGCTCAGCTGCGGCTGGGATGACCTCGCCGTTACCCAGGCTGGGATCAAAAGAAACCGCCCGCACGTAGTCGGCATCGGCCTCTTCCTTCTCGCCGGCAGCCTTGTGCTCTTCCGAACGCTTCAGATAAGCTGCGGCGACGTGGGCATCCATGCGGCGCGAGGCTTCGTAGTCGCTGATGGCGGCATCGAGTTGTCCGAGCGCGTGATGTGCGTCACCACGCAGGGAGAGCGCCGCCTGAGAGGACTCCAGCTCCAGAGCCGCGTTGCAGCGATCAACCACACCTTTCCAGTCCTGACGGGCGTTCGCCAGTCGCGCCTGCCCGACCAGCGCGTCCACGCACTTCTCGTTAACCTTCAGGGCATTTTCAAATGACTTGGCCGCCTCCTCAAACTGGCCATCTTCCGTAAGCAGCTCGCCGCGTGAGGTCCACAATTCCGCATTGCGGGGCGATGCTTTGAGCTTTGCGGCGAGTTGCTGCAAGCCATTGACGCGGGCGATGTGTTCCAGGTCCGCACGAGATTCGGACAACCGATCAGCGGCGCGCAGCACATCGGCCCGATGCGCGTAGTATTGCAGATTGCCGCCATCGAGCTCGATCGCTCGCGTGAAGTCGGCTACCGCCTTGTCGAAGTCGCCCAACGTCTGGTACGCCCGCCCGCGATTGTTCAAGGCATTCAAATACTTGGGATTCACCTCCAACGCCTTCGTGAATGAAGCGATTGCCGCTTCGTGCTGCTCTTGTTGCAGCAGCGCATACCCCCGGTTGTTGTGGGCATCGACATATTTTTCATCGATCCGAATCGCGGCGTCGAACTCCTTCACCGCCGCGGCAAAGTCCTGACGGGCGATCATCACCAACCCACGATTGTTGTATGGCTGGGGATATTGCAGATCGCGGGCGATTGCGTCGCCAAAATCTTGATACGCCTGATCATACTGTTTAAGCATCAGGTAGAAGTAACCGCGTGTGTTGTGCAGCTTGGCGTTTTCGGGATCGAGCACGATTGCCTGCGACAGATCCTGAATCGCCTGCGGTAGGAGTTTCGCCTCACCCAGAATCGCGCCACGGCGAACATAAGGAGCCGCCTGTTTAGGATGCTGCACGATTGCCACCGAAAGTGTTTTCACGGCGGCGTTCGCGTCGCCATCGCGGAGCTGCTGCTCAGCTTGCTTGAGCAATTCCTCGAGCGGCTGTGGCGCCACCTGCGAACCAACAGCAGGCGTTGTCGACTCCTGCTGAGTCGCCTGCGGCGCCGACGTTTCCGAACCACACCCAACGCTCAATCCGAGCAGACACAACACGAGGCTCAATCGTCGCATGTCAACAATTCCAATCCGTTGGCAAATGTCGCGGTTCGCAGTCGTGGACCATGCACCTCGGGGAAACTCGTATCTCCCGGATCGGCAAGATCCCGTCCAAACTTTGAGCTCCCGTCCTGAGAGCTTGGGTACTTCTAGCTGGGAAATTTCTTGAAGGTCAACGGCAGTTCTGCGGCAGAACCGCAGCACCGCTAGTAGCGGAAGCCAACCCGGCCAATAAAGCCGCTGGAGACATCGAATTTCGAGAGTCCCTGCATCTCCACATCGCGGCCGAACACGTAACCCGCCTCCGCAAAGCTCTGCAACCAGCCAGCATCCCACTTCAGGCCACCCAGCACGCGCCAGTCCTCAAACTGCACGCGAGTAGATCCCAACCCAGGCGCTGGCTGCATTTCGTACGCTTCCACATGGTACTCCCCGGTCGCATACAACCAGGTAGCAATTCCCAGTGGCGTGCCAAGAAAGACGCTGACCTTGGGCTTGGGGAAGATCAACTGGAACTCCCAGAACTGATCTGGATTCCAGATGACCCCGGCGTAAGGAATCACGATGTCGTCTGCCCGATCCCAGTATTGCGCCCCGATCGCCCAGGTCCACTGCGGTCCCCACGACCAGTACATCACCGCCCGGCCATCAAACATCACCGCATCGCTGGAGAATCCACCATTGAAGTCGGTCCCAACGGTCGGATTGAAAGCAAACTCATAGCTGAAGCCGCCGACATTGGGAGTCTGCAGCACGAAGTCAACTCCCATGCCAAAGGCCGATCCCGGCAACGCCGGTCCAGCCACCGGCGGCATCCCCACGGGCGTGGAATCTGGCCCCTGATAGGAGCGATACGCAAACTGTGGCGCAATCTGGAAGATCCAGTTCCCGGCCCACGGCATCGTCAGGCGTTTCTCAATGTCGACCGCAAAGATGTCGAGATCCCCCATCGCCGGCGATTGGGAATTGCCATTGGGAAGGAAGGAGACATCGTAGAACGCCCGCCAGCCCAACCGATGCGGCTGGGGACCATTCACACCGTACATCATGCCTGGCGCGGCATACGGTGTCACACCGCCTGCCCAAGGGTCGCCGGTGACAGGACCGGGATACCCCGGCTGACCGAATGGATTCAATCCGTAGGGAGCCACGGAACCTTGCGCGTAAGGATCCGCCTGATAATAGGTCGTGGTCCCATCGACCGGTGCCGACAGTACTGGTCCGCTCGCCGCAGCTTCCGCATCTTGTCCCCGCACCACCCAGGGAGTCTCGTGAGTCAGTGCTCGTGCGAATGGGGACGGAGTTTCCTCTGCGGCCGGAAGCGCGGCAGCCATCACGAGTATGAGTGGGAAAGTCACGGGACGTCCTTGTCGAATTGCGGGGAGAAAGGTCGCTTTGCAGGCTGATGGAGAGTCAGCACCACGGTAGGGAGCGGAAATGTGTAAAAAATCCGCAAACAGGTCAAGATCGACTCAAGTCCGCAACAGCACCAGCCGATGCACAGCAACCCACCCCACAACAGTTTCCCAAACCCTTTAATACAGAATAGACTTACGTCACCCGCACCATCTCCAACCAAGAACCGCCCATGCCCCCACGTCTCTCCGCATTTCCCAAATGTTATCTCGATGAGATCGCCGGTACGCGGACGATGACCGTCTTTGACTGGATCGAAATGGCCCGCGGACTGCCGGCCGAGGGACTCGAAATGTATGACGGGTTCTTCACCAGCCTGGACTCAGACTATCTTGACTCGATTGGCGAAGCGATTCATTCCGCCGGGTTCGAGATGCCCATGCTCTGCTGCTCGCCTGACTTCACGAATCCATCAGAGGCAGGACGGCAGCGAGCGGTCGAGCGCGAGATCGCAATGATCGGCGTCTGCCGCCGACTTGGTGGCCCTGGGACTGTCTGCCGTGTGCTGAGCGGTCAGCGTTATCCTGAGGTCGCACGCGAACAGGGTCTCGAATGGGTCGTCGAATGCATCGACGCCTTGCTTCCGGTCGCCCGCGAGCATGACGTGATCATGGGAATCGAGAACCACTACAAGGATGGGTTCTGGAAGTACCCTGAGTTCGCGCAGAAACAGGATGTGTTCCTTGAACTCCTGGGCCGGATCGAGGACCAGACGCATTTCGGCGTGCAGTACGATCCTTCGAACGCCATTGTCGCCGGAGATGATCCCGTCGAGTTATTGCGACAAGTCGCTGACCGCGTCGTCAGCATGCATGCGAGTGATCGATATCTTGCCGAAGGGGCAACGCTCGATGACCTGCGCCAATCCGATGGCACGCTCGGCTACTCCCCGAACCTGCGTCACGGCGTGACCGGCAAGGGTCTGAACGACTACGACACCATCTTCCGCATCCTGGCCGAGCACAACTACAACGGCTGGATCAGCATCGAAGACGGCATGAACGGTCTCGACGAGATGGTCGAGTCACTCAATTTCCTGCGCCGCATGGTCGAGAAGCACTTTGCCTAAGCAGCGCGCCCCTCAACGTCTCAACGTCTCAACGCCTCAACGCCTCAACGCCTCAACGCCTCAACGCCTCAACGTGGCCTCGTCATCTGACCTGATCGTCAACTCGCGCATTCGTGTCCCCTTTGCGGAACTCGATTTCCAATTCGTGCGCAGCTCCGGACCGGGTGGGCAAAACGTCAACAAGGTCAACTCGCAGGCGCAGCTGCACTGGAATGTTGCGGCGAACACATCGGTTCCGGAGGAGGTGCGGCAACGATTGCAGGCGCTCAATCGGCGGCGATTCACGAAGGAAGGAGTACTCGTCCTGAATTCGCAGCGGTATCGCGATCAGGTGCGCAACCGTCAGGATTGTCTCGACAAGCTGACTGCGATGCTGCTCGCCGCTGCCGAGCGGCCAGTGACGCGCAAGGCAACCAAGGTACCACGCGGCGTAAAGGAATCTCGGCTGCGGAACAAGCGCCAACAGGCGGAACGCAAGCAACGTCGACGCCCGCCCAAGTTCGATGATTAGCAGGCCCGGTGTGACGAACGAAGGAGCCATCGCGACAGAGACGGAGCAGCCAACCCCAACCGCTGGTGTGCTGTGGCTTGTGCCGACTTCGCTGCTCCTGCTGTCAGCGATTTCAATCGCACTGCTTGATGTCCCGATCGGTGCCTGGTTTCGCGAGCATCATTTGTTTAAGCCGCTGCGTGAGTTTTTCGAAGCTGCGGAGCACTTCGGCACACCTGCCGGTCAGTTCCTGTTGCTCGCGGTGATCGGTTGGCAACTGGTCGATGTGCATGGCCGACCGAAGTTGCAGTGGGACGTGCGAACCGTCCGCATCTTTGTTGCTGCACTGCTCAGCGGACTGACCGCAAATGTCTTCAAGCTGTGTATCACGCGGAGCCGACCACGGGCGTTTGCGTTTCACGAATCGAGCATCTGGTCAGGTTTTGGTGACTGGTTTCCTTTGGGGGCTGGCGGATCCGACTTTCAAAGTTTTCCGTCGGCTCACACGGCAAGTGCCGTGGGCTTCGCGGTGCTGTTGAGTTGGGCGTGGCCGGAGCGGCGGGCAGTGTTCTTTGTACTGGCGACTCTTGTAGGAATGCAGAGGATCGCCGTGAGCGCTCACTTCCCCAGCGATGTCCTGGCTGGTGCCGCTGTTGGCTGGCTGTTCGCTCAACTCTATATCCGCGAGTCGCATGTCTCGCGCTGGTGGACACGCTGGGAGGAGCGATATCGCATCTGGGCGACGGCACCGCGCGACTAGATTACGTGAACCTCCGATCGAGAGTCCGGACAGGATATTGTGAATCTCAAACAGCGTTTCCAGAATTCGAATTTGTTTCGGATTTTGAGCTTCGTGCTTCGAGTGGCTCCCCTCTACCTCATATCAAGCGGATCAACATCAATCATGAATTCCACATCTTTGGGCACGCTGAGCTGCGGCAGTACCTGATGCCACAGCTGCTGGATCGCTTCGACACTCGGGGCATACAGCAGGAAGTGATACCGGTAGTGCTTCTTGAGTTTCATCACCGGAGCCGGGGCCGGTCCCAGCAACCGAATGGGCGGCGACTGC
>JAGQQB010000172.1 GCA_020426425.1 Planctomycetaceae bacterium
CAATGCTGAGCTGCTCCGGACGCAAGCTGATCGCTGTCGGCGCCTCGCGTTCCAACCAGGCAGTCGTCTCATCGGCGCCAAACCAGTTGAGCGGTCCCAAGAGCCAGCCGAGAGATTCGGTTGGTGGCGACGAATACAGGTCCGTGGCCGATCCTTGCCACTGGCAGCGACCATCGTCGAGGCAGATGACGTGCTCCGCCTGTCGCAGTATCAGTTCAGGATCGTGCAATGCAAAGACGACCGAGATATCGCCTTCGTGACAAACACGTGACACCTCATCCCAGTAGCGACGCACTCTGGCGGTATCGACATGGACGAGCGGTTCATCCAGCACGAGTACCTGAGGACGCGAAGCCAGCGCGCGGAGCAGGCTCAGTCGTGAACATTCGCCAAGTGAAAGTCGGTCGGGAGGTGCGTTCGCCAGGGGCGTAAGGTCGAACAGGTTTAGCCAGTCGTCGGCATCGTCGGTCACTGCGTCGAGGTGCTGACGCACGGTCAGATGCGGCCACAGTCCTCCGTCAGCGGGGGACCAGGCAATCGGGGGGCGGTCTGTTGTCTTCGCCCAATTGCGCGATACCGAACCTGCATCGGGCCGTTCCAATCCGACGAGCAGATTGAGCATAGATGTCTTTCCTGCCCCGGAGCAACCGAGCACCGCCGTTGTCCCAGCAGCGATTTGCAACGAGACATCCTCGAGTCGAGGACGCAGATGCCCTGACAAAGTGACGTGTTCCAGTTTCCACAGCGGCTGGGTCATGGGGTGCGGGCATCCTCAGGTTGATTGGTCTGAGGAGCAAACCAGGGCCACCACATGCGTCGCATACTGGTCAGCAGCAACATCGCGCCGAGCGGTACGAGCAAGGCCAGCAGCAGCTTTGCGGCGAGTGCGTGAATACGTCCGTAGTGCAGAAAGTTGTACACCACCAGCGACACCGGGGTGAAACCGGGCGGGGCCAGCAGCGAAGGGAGCATCAATTCAAAGTACGCCCAATAGAACACCAGCCACAGGCACCACCAGTGGTGTTGTCCTCGCAGCATCCAGGTGAGTTCGCGTCCACTGTCGCGCTGCCCCTGCACCGGGGACGCCGCCTGCAACTGGGCGAGATGTGCCCCAGTCGACAGACGCGCCGGTTGCCACAGGCCAACCAACAACAGGGCACGCGGAAACATCAGCAAGACTTCTCCCAGAATGAGTGGAACCGGACCTTGATACGCCATAGACAGTATATCTGTTTGAAAAAGAGCCGCCAGTCCGAGACCGAGCGGCAATCCTCCCAGTAGACCGGGCAGTAGCAGTGCGATCATCAGCCACTGCGGCCAGCGATGTGACAGGCCCCAGCGAGTCGCGAACAGGACCGCGCCGGCGGTCGTGATCGCGAGCAGCGCGGCATCCCCCAGTTCCGAACCGAGCGCCGGTTCATGGAGCAGATTCCCCCAACCGGACTGGGTCCCGCTGAGGAGTTGATCCAGCGGAATGCCAGTCACCAGCAGGAACGCAAACAGCAGCCAACCGACGGCGAGCCAGTTCGGCAGTCCACGATTCGTGGATGGCGCCACGGCTTCGCGTCGCGATCGCCAGTCACTGCTCGCCAGCCACGACGCGACTGGCACAATCGCGATCGACTGGGCGGCGACGACGATCAGCGCGTACCGCAGCGTGACCAACACCGGCAGACCTTTCGCCTGACTGGTGAACATCCACTCGGTCCAGGTGTGCGTTTGCAGCAGTGACGCGACTTCCGCTTCCTGGAAGATCAACAGGAACAACACGGCCAGAACCGTCGCGAGCGATTGCCCGCGCGCCTGCCACCAGAGGCGGAGATGCCAGGTGTCGAATATGCGCTGCCGGGGACGTTGCAGCTGAGCGCAGTGCAGCGCCGAGGCGGCCATTCGAGATCGAGGAGCAAAGCGATGCATGATCACGCCGACCGGGACCGCCTGCGACAGCAGGATGAAATCGTATAACAGTTCCGTTCGCCACGACGTTGCCAGCCACGCCATCGCGGTGTCGCGATAGCAGTAGCCGATCACCAGTCCCGGGGTCAGCCACGGAGTCAGCAGCAGGCCCCACAACACTCGCCCGCGCCATGTGCGAACACCCGCCTGCCGCGCGAGCCAGTTACCCAGTCCGTCGGCAAACAGCGTCGCGATGAGGGCCAGCAGGCCGCTCCGAACGAGCGACCATGCCAACGCCGACCAGAAGCTTGATTCGCCACCCAACGCGAGCTTTACTCCTGTTCCAGCAGCCAACCAAGGCATGCCTGCCGGGCGGCGGAGTAATGGCCGATGTCGATGCCGCGTTCGGCGAATGGCAATAGCTCGCGTACCTGATCCGGCAGTTGCGATTCATCCACCGGACCGAGCGGGATCTGCCGACTTTCAGATTGAGCCAGTCGCAGTTCCACCTGTTCAGACAACAGGTAGTCCACCAGTCGCTCAGCTTCGACCCTGCGCGATGTCCCGTTCACGATCGCAACTGAGTTCGGCAGACAGAGCGTGTGATCGGCGACTTCGATCGGCAGCATGGCGACCGGAGCACCGGCATCAAGGCCGACGAAGAAGTCGTCGGTATCGGTCCAGCCGAAGTTACAGACTCCTGCGGCGACAAGATTCTTCACCGTCGCGTTGCCGGGGACGAACCTCGCATGGCGACTCTGCAAGTCCAGATACCACTGCTCGAACCCTTCCGGTCCCAAATCATTCCACAATACGCTGCAGTGCGAGAGTGTGGTGCCGTAGATCGGCTGCGCGAGACAGAAGCCGCTTAGATCGTCCGCCTGAAGCGCCTGTTCGATCGCCGCTGGCGACACTTCCATCTGCTGCTGATTGACGATCCACACCCGCAGCCGACCAGCGAACCCGGTCCACAATCCGTCCGGGTCTTTGTACTGGTCCGGGATGCGATCAAACCCGGGACCACGATAGGACTCCAGCGCGCCCGCCTCGGCAAGTTGCATCGTCCCGAGCGTTTGGTTGTTCCAGAAGACATCGCACTGTGGATGCCGCTGTTCCCGCAGAATGCGTTGGACAAGCCCGAGCGATTTGGTCGCTTCGGTATCACCCACGACGACCACCGGAATGCCTGTTTCACGCTCAAAGCCATCCAGAATGTCTTGCGCAAACACAAGATCGTGCGCGCAGTAAACGACCAGCGCATCGCGCGATCGCCGTGCAATACTCAACCATGCGAGGCATAGCAACGCAGCGAGTGCGGCGAGTAGGAGGGCGGGAGAGCGCATGAGCGTTGAGCGTTGAGCGTTGAGAGTCGCTGCGCGACCGTTGAAGGTCTAAGGTTGAACGTGGGTGGGTGGTCGCGTTTGCTCGATCCTCCGTCCTCGATCCTCATTCCCCCTGATCCCTGACTACTGACCCCCGACCCCTGCCGACAGGCCACCGAACTGTCGCACCGCTTCGTACATGATTGTGTTTGCAGTGCTCGCGAGGTTCAGGCTGCGAACTGTATCGAGCATTGGAAGCTTGAGGCAGCGGTCGGCGTGCTCCTCGCGCAGTGCGGCCGGCAGTCCTCGTGTTTCGCTGCCGAAGACGAGTACATCGCCGCGCTCAAGATCTGCCTCCCAGGCGAGCCGACTGGCGAACTTCGTCAGCAGCCACATGCGGCGGCCGGGCAATCGCTCCAGTAGCTGCTCCCAGTTGTCAACCACTTCGTAATCAAGATGTGGCCAGTAATCCATGCCAGCCCGCTTGAGATAGCGATCTTCGAGCCGAAATCCCAGTGGCCGCACCAGCCATAACTTCGCCCCGATGGCAACGCAACTCCGTCCGATGTTCCCCGTGTTCTGCGGGATATCGGGTTGATGCAGGACAATATGGAGCAATGGTTCAGGCATGGAGATGGGTCAGGGGCCGGGTGTCAGGGATCAGGGGAGGAATCGGGAGTCAGGGGAGTGTACCAAAGCTCTGGACTCTGGACTGTTAGCTCTCGTCTCTAGTCCCTCGTCCACTAGTCCCTAGTCACGCCCCAGGGCACAGCACTTCTTGTACTTGCGACCTGAGCCACAAGGGCAGGGATCATTGCGACCAACGCTGCTGGCGTCAGCCGATGGTGATCGTTGCGCAGCAGGCACAACGCGGCCGCGCAAGCGATGCATCACATTCGAGACATGCCGACCAGCCCGATGTTCGGCGACCATCAGTTCCATCATCGGGCGGACATGGTTGAAGAACATGCGGTAACCGCCGCACAGATAGTTCAGACCTGCTTCGCCGCCAGGGGTCTCAATGAATCGATTCTTGGGGCATTCCCCATTGCACACAAAACGGACCTCGCAGTCACGGCAGTATTGCGGCAACGTCGACTCCTTTGCTACTCCGAACTCGCGCTGCCGGGTACTGTTGGCCATTTCTATGAGCGGCAACTCTTGAATGTTCCCGAGTCGGTATTCGGATTCGACGAAGTGATCGCAGGAATAGACATCGCCATTATGTTCCATGGCGAGTGCGCGACCGCACTGCTTACGGAACACGCATAAGCTTGGCTCATGTCCCAGCCACGCGCCGAACGTCTGATCGAACAACTGCACGAATACCTGTCCGACATCGCGCTGAATCCATTCGTCGAACACCTCGATCAGGAACCACCCGAGTTGCTCCGGACGGACGCTGCGCGAACTGACTCGGTCATCCCAGCGCTTTTCGCCGGTAGTGCTGTCAGCAGTTGCGTTACCTTCGGCATGCTGCCCAATGCCACGTTGTTCAACGATCGGAATGAACTGCATGAATCGCACACCGTTGTCGCGCAGGTACGTGTACACCTTGCGACCATGATCGCCGTTGTGTCGGTTCACGACCACCAGTGTGTTGAAGTCGACCTGCTCATCACGCAACAGCTTGAGCGCGCGATGCACTGCCGGAAACGTCGGTCGGCCTTGTTTGTCGTACCGGTACCGATCGTGCAGTTCCGCCGGTCCATCGATGGACAGACCAATCAGGAATTGTTGCTCACGAAAGAACTGCGCCCAATCAGTGTTCAGCAGCACGCCATTGGTTTGCAGCGCGTTCACCACGCGCACATGCGGCGGTCTCAGTTCCTGCTGCAACTCGACGACATGCCTGAAGAACTCCAGTCCCAACAGCGTCGGTTCGCCTCCTTGCCAGGCGAACGTCACTTCCTGAACGCCTGCGGGCTGTGCGTCGTAGTACTGTTGGATGTACTCCCGCAACGTTGGTGGCGACATCTTCCAGGACTTGTTGCCCAGATAGAGTTCTTCCTTGTGCAGGTAGTAGCAGTACTCACAGTCGAGATTGCAGATCGGCCCGATCGGTTTCACCATCACATGCAGTCCTTGCGCGGTGAAGGGATCGCGATGGGCAGGGGCAGGTGGTGCGGATGAGGGCATGATGGAAAATCCGAAATTCGAAATCCGAAACAAATCAGAAGCACGAAATTCGAAATGGGGAGACGAGACGTAAGTCGATTGTGGTATCAGTTCCAGCGTTTCTTAAGCTGATCCAGAAATGAAGCCGCGAGGATCAGGCTGCCGAAGATGACTTTCTGTTCGTATGCCTGCACGCCAGCGATGTTTAGTCCATTCTGGATCACGGCGATGATCAGTGCGCCGATCAGCGTCCCCATGATGCGGCCTTCGCCACCGGCGAGGCTCGTACCGCCCACGACGACGGCCGCGATCACCTGCAATTCATAGGTATCACCAGCACCAGGGCGGCCCCCTTCGAATCGCGAAGCATCGATGAAGCCTCCAATGGCCGCGCTGATGCCGCACAGCACATAGACTAGAATCAACACTTTCTTGACCGGCACACCAGACAGATGTGCCGCCTGAGGATTGCCGCCCACCGCGTAGATGTACCGGCCCAGCGGCGTGCGGGTCATCATCACATGTGTCAGCACGAACAAGGCGAGCATCAGCCAGATGGGGTTCGGGATGCCGAGCAGTTTGCCGTTTCCGAGCCAGCTGAAACCCGGCGAGGTGATGGCAATTGCTTCTGGCAATGCATCGATGGCACCATCACTGCCATACGACTGATATCGGACGGCGATGATCAGTGCCAACCCGCGAATGATCATCATCGTTGCAAGCGTCACGATGAACGCTGGGATACCGCCATAGGTCGAGAGCAGCCCATTGAGTCCACCGACCGCACCGCATGCGGCAATGGCCAACAGTACGAGCGGCAGCCAAATCCACAGCGGTGCCGCTGCTCCGCCACCGAGTCCATTGATCGTAATCGCCATCAACACCCCAGCGAGCGCGAGCACGCTCCCCACCGAAAGATCGATGCCGCCGGTGATGATCACCAGTGTCATGCCGATGGCCAGAATCGCGACATCGGCATTCTGATTGACGACATTGAGCAGATTGGCGCGTGTCAGGAATGAAGGCCAGTGGTAACTCTTCGGACGCAGCACAACGCAGCCTTTAAGGCACGCGATCTCATCGCCCAGCGACTGCAACCGATCAGCCTGCAACGGTCCCCAGGTGGATAACGTGTGATGTGTCAACAGGACCGGTATTGTTTCGGTTTCGACACTTAACGCCTGCAACTGATCGACAACATCGATCGGTTGATCGGCAACGATTGTCCGGACGATGGTCCCACCAGCGGCGGTGAATGCCGCGCTCACGGAATCACCAAACGCAGCGTCCTGAGGATACGACCGGATGACGATCACGCCTGTCAGTGGTCGTCCGGCCTGCTGTAGATACCGCGCCGTTCCACGTCCCAGCGCGGCACCAGCGGCGGGGGTCATGGGCTGTTGCTCGCTCCAGGTGGCGACACTGTAGTAGGCACACAACAGCAGCAGCACCAGCAGCGAGCCATGTCGCGAGGCGAGCTGACCCAGGCGTTGTGTCCAGCGTGGAGGCGGATCGGTCATGCCGGGAGCAGTGTCTCCAGTATTGTCAGCGGCCCAATGCAATGGATGGGTCGATGCATCAGAGTTTCACTCTAAAGCTTCTGCGCGCCATGCACGCATGTTTTTCTGGTTTGTGCAGTGTGTCGTGCGCTACTGGTGGGCACGTGCGAACGCTGGCCTCGTGCGGTTGATCCATGCGAATTCCCCTGACTCCTGAATCCTGGCTCCTAATTCCTCGCGGCCGTTCGATGGACGTTCCTGTTTGGTGGCGACCACACGGCCGCGCTAGGCAACGCGCGTCAGGATCTCGCCCTTACCGAGTTCCAGTAGATCGCCGCAATAGCGGTGATAGTTGGCCGAGAATGCTTCGTCTGGAACTGGAAAACCGAGTCCGCGGAGATGTTTCAGATACAGGTTGAGAAACCCCGGTCGGCAGAGGCCGCTGGACCGGAACGTCGGCAACAGTTCAACCGGCTGAGCGGTTGAGAACAAACCAATGGTTCCGCGCTTCATCCCGGCCCCATGGCGAATGCCAACTTCGCCAAACACAAAGATCGATCCAGCAATCATGCCGACCCCAATCACGTCGCCAGCATTACCCGCGACGGCAATCAGACCGCGACGCATGGTGTGACCAATTTCGTTCCCGGCATTGCCATCGATCAGGATTTCGCCGCCGGTCATCCCTTTTCGACCGCCGCGATAGACGGCCCCGACGAGATGTCCGGCATTGCCGCGCACTCGAATGCGACCCCCTTTCATCTCAGCACCGAGCCAGTCCGCTGCGTTCCCGTCGCAGAGGATTTCACCCCCGCGCATCTCAGCGCCGAGATGCATTCCGGCGTTCCCTTCTACGCGGATCGTGCC
>JAGQQB010000173.1 GCA_020426425.1 Planctomycetaceae bacterium
CCGGTCCGCCAGTTCCCGGCACCCCCTGGGCGTCATCTTTGGAGTTTGGGCACCCACCCTGGGCCATGAACCCGGGAATCACGCGATGGAAGCGAATCCCGTCATAGAACTTATTCTCGACGAGTGAGATGAAATTGGCGACCGCATTGGGGGCTTCGTTCTCCAGAAGTTCAATGGTGATGTCGCCGCGCGTCGTCTTAATGAGCACCTGCGGCAACTGTTCGGCTGGTGCTGCGGCATCTTCCGCTGTGCGAACCGCCTGCTCTTTGGTCCACAGTTCAACGTACTTGCGGGCGTCTTCCAGATACCGACCGCCGAGATCCGGGATCAGGATGCCATTCTTCTCGGCCCCTTCCAGCGTCGCCACGGCACCAGCGAAGTCATGATTCGCGAATTGGCACACACCGGAAAAGTTCGCGGCGAGTTCATCTTTGGGATTCTGTTTCAGCAGTGCAGCGGCCAAGGTCTGCGTGTCGGCGTACCGATTCTGGGCAAAGGTGAACTGCATTGCGTCGGAAGCCGCTTCAAGCACTTGGGGATCTTCCGGCGCTGCGGCCAAGGCAGCGGGGACCGCCTTTTCGATGGCCGGGAAGATCTGTTCCCGCAAGCTCTTCGAGAGTTCCGCAAACTCGGTCTGAATCTTCAACTGGTCTTCCGGAGCTGCTGTGCGAAAGGCCGATTGCATCTGCTGCATTTTTTCAAAGGCGGCATCGCGTTGAGCCATCAGTTCCTTCAAGCCAGGTGCCGCATCCTGAGCGGAGATCATCTGGGCACTTCCCAACACGAGGAGAGTCAGGAAGCAAACGTGTAAGAATTGGCGAAGCATGGGCTTTCCAAGGGTCGGGTGAGCGGAGGAATCTGATCCCTCCGGCAGATGGCGGGGGTCACATCGCACGAAGACGCGACCGGGCGGATGCCTCGATTCTATGCCACAGCAACTGCCGGAACAAATGGTTGACCTAGGGAAAAGCCTGCCAGGTGCTGAACAGGAGACCAGTTACTGCGGCGTCGAAACAGGTTCTCCGCTTCAACTTCCCGACATGCGACTGGTAATCTGCGAGCGTCCCAGTTGGTTCCAT
This sequence comes from Planctomycetaceae bacterium, assembly GCA_020426425.1. GTDB lineage: Bacteria > Planctomycetota > Planctomycetia > Planctomycetales > Planctomycetaceae > JACKHO01. The sequence continues at coordinate 1,080 of JAGQQB010000173.1, forward strand.
CGAGGGACCAGACGTCGAGAACATCGTCAAGGTTGGTGTTCAGTCAGCATCAAACACGAAACTTGACACCGTTGAGGTTGCCATGCATCCCGCCGCTGAACGACTGCTGCAGACCTACACGCCGCTCCACAACCTGCCGCCGCTGGCCGGGGTTTGCGACTTTCCCACCGCCATGGAACCGGGGCTCTCGGTCGAAGAGTGCGTGCGACGACTGCTGCGATTGCATTACGTGATGAAGCGACTGGGTGAGGCATTCACGTTCCGCATTCCGGAGGAGCCGACGTACGAACTCAAGATGGCCTACAGCCTGCATGCCCATCAGTTGCTGGAGCATGTTTCGGCCATCCGTAATCGCGTCGCCGAAATGCGGCAGCCACCGCTTGGACTGGAGAAGATTCCGCATCCGGACTTGGAAACGCTGGTCAACGAAGTCCAGTTCTGCCCATTGCCCGTTGAGTTTCTAGCCGGTGCCTACCAGGTATTGGTGCCAGCACTGCTGGAAAGCGTCGAGCGATATCTGCGGGAAACACATCCGCTCGCCGACCACCCCACATGTCGCCTGTTACGCTTCGCGAGACTCGAACTTCGCGACATGCAGGAGTACGGAGCAGCCGCACTGGACGCATTCGAGTCCAGCATTGCAGAACAGGTCGATCCCCGCTGGACCGCACTGCTGAACCAATTCCTGATCGGCGCAGGTGAACTCGATGGCACCGCGCCGGAGTCGGACGTGGGTGCGTCTCCAAAGTACGGCGACACACCACGTCCTGTCACGCTGGTGCCGCAACGCGATGAACGCTTCACCGATCCCTACAACATGGGGGTGCATGCCGAAGAATTCCTGTACGACCAGCGATTCTCGCCTCGCGACAAGACGTTGATGATGTACTTTAAGCGACTGCGGGAGATCGACGTGCCCGAGATGATGGCGACCATTCTGCATGAAACGCCGGACAAGCCGTGGGGCTACTATCGAGACATGACGCGGCAGCTCTGGGACGAAGCCCGACATGCCATGCTGGGCGAGGTCGGGTTCCTGTCGCTAGGCATCGACTGGCCCCAGTACGTGCAGGTAAACCACACTTGGGCACTTGGACTAAACACCCAGCTTCAGGCTTGGGAACGGCATGCGGTCCTGTTCTTCATCGAACAAGGACTGATGACCAAGACAGGCAAGCGATTCGAATGGGAAGTCGGCACCGCCTCTGGCGACAAACTGTCCGAGACATTTCAGGACTACGATTGGGCGGATGAAGTGCTGCATGCCCGCATTGGCCGGGACTGGTACGTCAGCGAATTCGCCGATCTCAACGAAGCCATCCGCTACGGTGATGAGTGCTGGTCCAAGGTGCTACTCAACTGGCAGTCCTGGAAAGACGAAGGTCTCACACAGCACGCCAACTGGTGGCCTGCGCTCTACCAACAGTTCTGCACGTTGCACGATCTCGCCCCAGATGCCGAAGCCGCTACCTATGACGTGACGTACGCGACATCCCGCGCGGATCTGGAAAAACTCGGCTTCTCAGGGTGAAGGCTGCGCCGGCAAGGGACAAGGGTCTAGGGACGAGCGACGTGCAAGCTCTAGTCCCTCGACCCTGGCCCCTCGTCGCCCGCGGCAGCGGGCCCCTACGACAGATCCTTGTAAGCGTCCCAAGCGAGATAACCGACAATCCCCGCACTCAGGATGAACAGGATATCCATGATCATCGTGTGCTTGCCGGAGAATGGGATCCCCATCGCCAAGTCGGCGACCGCCAGCAGCGCCACGATTCCGGCGACCACCATCGACGCAAGCACCACTCTCTTGGGGAGATCCGCCATGTTTGCTGGGAAAGCTGGGGGCTGGGAAAGGGGATAACTACAAAGTCGGCTGCAAACTCTACCTCATCGCACGAGGGTCTGCCCAGTCTACATCGTCTCAATATGAGTAGAGTTCAACAAGGTTTTGATCTGGATCGAAAACATACAGCTGAGTCGGTCCGTCCGGACGGTTCTTCGGACCTGCAACGATTTCAATACCCAACCGATTGAGTTCATCGTGGGCCTGCAGCGCGTTGTCGACCTCAAAGGCGACATGTCTGGTGCGACTGATCGAGCATTCCTCCGGCAAGAACACACCCGCCGGGCCGGATTCGTCGTGCTCCAAGATCAAATGAATCTGCGTCGTTGCCGCCTGAAACCACAATCCTGGGAAGCTGAAATTCGGTCGCGGCACCTCCTCCATTCCCAAAACGTCGACGTAGAACCTGCGCGACGCCTCCAGATCCTTGACCACCAGGGTGACATGATCGATCCGCTTTACCTGAATGGGAGCACTCATCTTGGAAACTCGACTGCTGAAGGACACCAGAGAATGACGCGAGAATGTTGCTGATCAGCCCCACACTACAGAGTTTCCGAAGACCGAAGTCAACCGCATCGACATTTGGCTGGTGTACAGGGAGCGTCTGATGCGTGAGGGGCGCTACAGCGGGGAGTGCGCACGTCGCCCCTCGCTGGAGTGCAGATCTACAGCAGCATCCACAGGCACTTCAGATACTCGGTCTCGGGACAGTTCAGCGCCACGGGATGATCCGGTGCAGCGCCAGTCCGCGCCAGCAGTCGAGGTTGCCGATCAAACGGGACCGCAGCGGTCACAGTCTTGATGAACTCCTCCGTTGGCATCAACCCTGAGCAACTGCAAGAGACAAGCAATCCGCCGGGCGTCACGAGCGACGCAGCCAGACGATTGAAGTCGTAATACTTGCTGCGACCGTCCTCATATCCATCACGACTGAGCACGAGCTTGGGAGGATCGAGGACGACCACGTCAAACGTCCGTCCATTGCGCTGCATGTCTCGCATGTAGGCGAACGCGTCGGCATGGACGAACCGCGTCTTCTGCTGATTCAGATTCGCATTCCGCTTCGCAATCGCAATGGCGTCTTCGTCCAGATCGACACCAATTACCTCCCTTGCCCCCCCGGCAGTCGCGTTCAGTGCGAATCCGCCCGAGTAGCAACACAAATCCAGGACGGTCTGCCCCGCACAATAGTCACGCAGTTGCAGTCGATTGAGTCGCTGATCGCAGAAGAACCCCGTCTTGTGCCCGGTGCCGAAGTCGACTTCAAACTTCAGGCCATGCTCGACAATCGCCTGTCGTTGCGGCAGCTTCGTCGAGGTGAACCCAGGATGCGTGTACCCTTCGGTATGCACGGTGTTCGGTGCCGGCTGAATGATCCAATGCTTCGCTCCCGTCCGCTCGACCAATTCCTGTGCCAGTGCCTCTGCCCGCTGAAACATCCCCAGCGAGAACGTTTCGATCGACAGCACATCGCCGAACAAGTCCGCCACGATTCCCGGCAGGCCATCCCCTTCAGCATGGATCAGCCGATAGGCATCAGCTTGCGCCGCGATGTTGAGCCGGGTTCTCAGCTCCACGGCTCGATCAAGTCGCTGCTGCCACCAGGACAGCTCCGGTCGCTCGTCATTCCACGTCAGCATGCGAAGCATCGCTTCCGCGCGGGGATTGAACAATCCGTACCCCAGCACATCACCCCGAGGCATCAGGACTTCGACAATGTCCCCATGTCTCGCCTGCGGGCCGACTTCAGCGATCCGCTTGCGATAGATTGCCGTCTGCCGTGTTGGACTCTTGACCTCGACTTGCGGCAGTTCTTCGGCCAAATCGAGACTCCGCGAGACCAGATGCTCCGCAGCCAGCGGCCAACGATCGCGCTGCACCGCCGATCCGGTATTGTGAGAACGAAACTGTGGACGACGCGGAGGCATGGCAATGATGAAGCGAATTGAATGGCTAGGTTGCCGGAGCATAGCAGGCGGATCTACCAACTGCTCGGCTGCGTCCGAACAATTCAGTCGTTGCCGGTAACCTCCGTCGGCTCCGGATCGGTCACCGCCTCCGGTCGAAACAGCATCCCCACCTCGCGGATGCGCAGCAGCTTGCAACCGGCCAGGAAGACCGTTCCGCCGATCAGTAATGGCACCGCCAGGCGAATCAGACGCCCGATCAATGAAGGATCGTCCGTCAGCCACGCTGTGATGATCAACATGCTGACGCTCATTGCCGCTGTCACGATGAGCACTTTTGCCGCCGTGCGACCAACATCGGACCACTGCAGCGTCCCCACACGCGCTTCGAGTCTTCGTAGCGACAGCAGCAACTGTGTTCCGGCCGAGAGCACGCCGGCCAGCGCCAGTCCAACGCCCCCCAGCATCCAGATCAACGTCAAGTTGAGGACGAGGTTGATGATCAGCGCGAGCAACCCGAGCTTCATCGGCGTCCGGCGATCTCCGACGGCATAGAATGCCCGGTTGATAATTTGCAGTCCAATATACACCCACACGCCCGACCCGTAGGTCGCCACCATCGCCGTGGCCAGTCGCGCGTCGGCCGCATCGAACCGACCATGTCGAAACAGCAGTTCCGTCACCGGACTCGCCAGCAGCAGGAGTCCGGCACTCGCCGGGACCGCGATCGCCGCGACCAGTTGCAGGCCGCGCGTCAGATCGACGCGGAGGCTCGCGAGATCTCCCCGTTCCGCATGTCTGGTGAGGACCGGAAACAACACCGTCCCCAGCGCGACACCAAACACACCGAGCGGAAACTGATACAGTCGCTGTCCCAGATAGAGTGCCGACGCCGTCCCAGGTTCCAGGACCGGCGCCACCCCGAACAACTGACAGATGGCGGCATCGCCAGAGTCGTTCGCCGCGAGTCCCCAGGCGATGATGCTGTCAATCACCGCGCCGATCTGCGTTAATCCAATTCCGGCGACCACGGGCAGAATGGCCCGGAAAACTTCCCGTACTCGGGACCAACCTTCGGGACAATGCCGCTGGATCGCCCACCCTTGTCGTCGGAGCACGTACATCGGCAGCAGCAATTGCAGCAGACCTGCCCCCACGACCGAAACCGCAATCAGCCGCGCGCGAGGCAGGTCTTCTTCCAGCAACCACCAGGCGAGTCCAGTACCCACCAGCCAGACAACGTTGAGGACCACTGGCACCAGCCCCGGCCACAGGAATTGTCTCAACGAATGTAGCGCCGCCGAAAACAGTGCTGCCAGACAGATGAACACCATATACGGAAACAGCAGTGCCAGCAGTTCGAGCACTGGTCGCAGTTCCGGCGAGACGTCCGTCAGCGCGAGCAGTCCCCACAGTACACCTTCGGCGATCAGGACCAGCGACAGCAGGACACTCCCCACAGTCCATGTCACCGCAGACAGTGTCTGCCTCGCGGAATCGGAACCGAGTCGTTCGAGATCGCGGACGAACACCGGCAAGAACGCCGTCGTCAGTGCACCTTCGCCAAACAACTGCCGCGCGAGGTTGGGCAATCGAAACGCAACGATGAAGGCGTCCAGAATTGGCCCACCACCGAACAGCGCCGCCAGCGCCATGTCACGACCAAGCCCAAGCACGCGACTCAGCAGCGTACACGCACTCACAATGCGCAAGTTCGAAATAACGCCGCTCGACTTCAATTTCTTCCCCTGTGGAACCGCTGACTGATACGAACGATAAGCAACATCGATGCTGGCGAGTAGCGTGACTTGTTCCTGCTCGCGTCATCCATCAGCATCTCATGCTCCATTTCTTGTTTTGCATGACTCCTATGCCTCCCCGCCCCTACCCTTCGATTCGCGGTGCTTTGCCACGGGTTTGCGTTCTGTTGCTCATCTGCGTCGGTTGCGGTCGTGATGAGCCAGCCACGCCCACAGCGCCCCTGCCAACCGAACTCACCTGGGCGCGCCAGCTCGATGACGTTCGGGGCGGCATTCGCGCGCGCATTGAACTTCAGCAGACGGAAGTCTCTGCAGCGGAGTTTCGGGAACTGGCGCACGACTGTGCGACACTCGAAGAGCTGCTGCTGGACAACGTGCTTCTGGACGAGACCGACCTCGCAATCGTGCTGGCGCACCTGCCGCATCTGCGACAACTCAAACTCGGCGGGCCGCTCACCAGTGCCGATGCGATAAGCATCGCACAAGTTACCACGCTGCAGTTCCTCAATGTCCCCCACACCAACTGGACCGACGACGATCTTGCCCATTTGGCGAAACTGCCGCACCTGAAACTGCTGCGACTGTCGTCGCCTCGGCTCACCGACGCTGGCTTGCAAGCGCTGTCGACGTTTCCAGAACTCCGCTATCTCCACTTGCTGCAGGTGCCCATCACCGATGCCGCACTCCCCGCGATTGCCGAGTGCGAACAGCTGCAGTCATTCTACCTCGATGGTGGCCACTGCACTGATGCCGGTCTGTCTCAATTGATCGAGCGGCGTCCGCAGCTGCACTTCCACTGGAACGATCTGCACCTCGACAGCGACCCGCAGCGGCATCCTCACGACTGACAAGAGCGCATCGCTATCCGTGTCCCTAAACGAGCAACAAGGCTGCTTCCTTCGCAAGGCACCAACGATGCTGGCAGCGTCAGGTACGAGCACCATGTGTCAGCTGCACCCTGTGGAATCGAAGCGGAGCTTCACCAAGCACGAATCGTTAGCTGCTGCGGCGTCTCTTGCTGGACTTTCCTTTCGATCCTCGTCCGCCATTGGACTTCGACTTGCCCGACTTCGTCTTAGCACCCTGCCCCTTCCCA
>JAGQQB010000174.1 GCA_020426425.1 Planctomycetaceae bacterium
ACTTCCCGATTTACCTAACCGCCCGTCCAGGTCGGTCTGTTGCCGCAGGCACATGATGGCTCAATGTCGGCCATCTGTTCATGCGGAAACGCCCGGTTCCAATTGGACGCCCATGAATCGGCAGCTTATCGCCCCACAATACACAATAGCAGTGATCTGGGATCACGGGAGAGACGCGGCACAGGAACGCCACACATGCTGGGGCAACTGAGTCGATGGGGGCTGGTGCTCTCATTCAACGTCTCTGGGAGACGACGATTTGATCACTGTGATGAGTTGCTCCAAGGCTGCGTCTGTCAATTCTGGTGACCAGGGGAGGAATACGCGGCGGTTCCAATCGTGCATGGCTTGTGTCGGCGGCGACTTGCCCGATGGTGTGGGGACGAGACTCATGCGGGAGCAGGTGGTGGCGTCGAAGCCACGTTGACGAAGTCGCTCGCAGAGTCCCTGAGGATCGTCGGTCAGCACGGGGTAGACCTAGTAGGAACTTGGTGCGCGCCGTCGCCTGCCAAGTTGGACATCAAGGCGTGCTCCCAAGTCGTGGCGGCGCTGGAGTCGACGGACATCGAACGTTCGCCAACGACGGGCCAGCAGTCGCAGTATTGGTACGCAGGCACGCTGTCGCAACTGGGGGAGTAGGTTGGGGCCGGTAAAGCCGCGTCCCAGAGCGTTCAAGGTTTCGTCGATGTCGTAGCCCAACCTGGGTAGCAGGCGGAACAGCATTCTCGTCAGCAGGCGATTGGAGAGTGCATGCAGCAGGGCAAACCTTAGCAGTCGTCGTGCACATGGCCATCGCAACTGCACAGGATCGGTATCCAGAATACCTCGTGCCACCGTCTGCAATTGGTTGCTCCGGACACAGGCGACCGCGCCCCGAGTGCTGTGGCCGTCTTGATCGGACCGAAACTGTACAGCACTGCGAGGCTCTCAGGATGATCATGGTCGCCAGGGCGTTCAAATGTCTGCGCGCAGTCTTCCATCAGCGCGATCTTGCGATCCGACAGCAATGCGATGACGTCAGTCAGATCCTGAGTTTCGCCAAACAGATGGGCGACGACCATCAGCCGCGACTGTTCGCTCAGATTGGCCTGGAGTGACGTCAGACAGATGTGCCGGTCTCCATCAACGTCGACCGGGACCGGCACCAGATCATGAGCCTCGACAATGCGGACCGTGTTCGGCACCGTCAGCGCAGACAGGAGTACCTCCGGTCCGGCGGGTAACTCCAGCGCCCGGAGCAGCAGATCGAATGCTGAGCGAACCGATCGAGTGATCAAGGGGTGTTCCACCTCGCCCCGGACAGCAAGCGCCTCGACTTCAGCCGACGTGCGCGACCGCGGACTCAGGCAGCCCAACGCCCCCGCGAGCAAGTCCGTCCAGCCAACGTCAAGCCGCAATCGAATCCACATGGGATGAAGTCCTGTCATTCCTCGACGTGATGTCGTTGCCAAACGATGCGCTGGTTGGATTCATTGTTGGCTGCGCTGGCTCCGTTAATCAATTCGGACCGATCCCTACCTCTCGTTGCAGCAGTATGCTACGTTGCTGGAGTGCCGGCCTTTGCGGGCGGCGTTGCGTTCTCATGTTTGCGGGACAGGGAAATGGCAAAGCAAAAGCAGACCAAGTCGAAGTCGAGCGGCGATACGCTGCGGTACGCCGGATATCCTCGGGCAATTGCGTACGTCAATTCGGACGGGAAGAAGCGGTACAAGGAACTGCCGTGGGGCTTTGCCGTGTACGACACCGGCGAGCGGGAGGGCAAGTACAAGGTCAAAAGCAAGGTCGATGGCAAGACCTACGAAGGGCAATATGCGGCGTGCCATCGTCTGCGGCGGGGGAGCAAAGAGAGCACGACCATCTGGATTCGTGAGCACGAACTCCAGGACAACCGCTGCCTGGAAATTGTCTTCGTCGATATCGGTCAGGGGGATGGCTGCTTCATCTCGACTCCGGAAGGCAAGTCGATCGTCATCGATGCCGGGGAAGAGGACAACATGTGCCACTACCTGAACTGGCGGTTCGGCACCTCGAAGAAGACCAAGTTCGAAGCGGCAATCATTTCGCATCCGGATTCGGATCACTACAAGGGCTTCGAAGCCCTGTTCGCGCGACCAAATTTTTACTTCGAGACAGTCTACACCAACGGTCTCATGGAGTACGCCGATCCCAAGAAACCACTGGGACCGGAAAAATCACATAAGTTGCCCGATGGGAAGAAAGGCAAATTGTGTGCTGGCCTTGTGACTTCCTACGACGAACTCAAGACATTCCTGGCCGACAAGAAGAATTGGACCACCAAGAGCGGTCGCGGCAAGCAGTTCGCGTCGATGCTCAATGAGGCGTTCCTTGGCAACAAGGAAATTCGTCGTTGGGGCGAGGACAAGCCGGAACAGATCCCTGGGACCGGCAAGGAAACGATGGGCGACTACAAAATGTTGTCCGTCGATGACGAGTACTTGCCTGGCTACGGTCCCAAGAAACCGGTCTCAATGCAGATCCTCGGCCCGGTCACAGATGTCGTCGACGGTCGCCGCATGTTGCGTTGGCTAGAAAGCAACATCAGCAAGACCAAGAATGGCCACTCAGTGGTGCTGAAGCTGGTGTATGGCGATGTCAGCATTATGCTCGGGGGAGATCTGAATATCCCAGCCGAACATCTGTTGCTCTCACATCACACCGGCATGGAGTCGCCTCCCAAACCCGAAGACAAGGAAGAATTCCTCGCCGCAGCGCGTAAGGTGTTCGCGGTCGATGTTGCGAAGTCGTGTCATCACGGCAGCAGCGACTTTACCCCTTGGTTTCTACAGGCGCTGAATCCGACGGCAACCGTGGTTTCGAGCGGCGACGCGGAGTCCTTCTCGCATCCTCGCAGCGACACCCTGGGCGCGATTGGGCGTTATTCCCGTGCCGAGGGAGATGCGCGTCCGCTGATCTTTTCAACCGAGCTGGCACGATCTGCCGAGAACAGCATCGCCAAGCCGTGGGAACTCAAAGCGAGCCTGATGGACAAGTTCAATGCAGTCTCGGAACGAGCCGATTCCCGTGAAGAACTGATGTCCGGCATCAAGGATGCGCTGAAGGAAGCGGACATCGAGCGGAGCGTCGCGGTCTTCGGGGCGATCACGCTCGTCACCGATGGTGACAAGGTCGTCATCTATCAGAAGTATGAAAAGAAATCGAGTTCTGGTGAACATGACATCTATTGCCTTACACGAGGCGGTGATGGGACCGGGCCGCTCGAGTATCAGCCGCGCGAAACGTAAGTACGGTGACGCTTCACCGGCAGCGCTCCATTGCTTGTCGCGCGCGGCGTTGTGCTCGCGTGGCACCGAGTAACTTCAAAAATCTGTGACACCTCATTGAGGAAGTGACCCATGGCGAAGACATCGACTGTCATCATTGATTTGGGAACCAGGGACGAACTGATCCAGTTGTATTCGTGGCCGAATCAGCCCGGCAGTAAGGAATCGCTGCCGAAAACGATTCTACACTGGTTCGAGAAGACGTTGCGGAATGACGGCTTCACCGGGGCCAAGGCAGCGACGGCTGAAGTGCTCACTAAGGGGAAGACCTACCAACTGCAGTTGACTGGTCCCAAGGGGATCGAAGGCTATGCCGTGCGGCTTCCCATCTTTCTCGATCATGGGCGTGCGGCACTGAAGCGGATCGAAGAAATTAAGGAGGAAGACAAACAGCGAGCGGCAGCAGCTCAGGCGGCTGGTAAGAAACAGCCGAAGAATCATTGGGATCCACGCGGTTTGGGCAACTGGCGGTTCTTCATGCCGCATGGGCTGGCGATGCTCAATCAGCGGTCGATCCAGTTCTTCCATTATCCACCGATTCGCCTGCTCGAAACGGACCGCGATTATCTGCAAGACCCGGTGCCAAAACGCTGGGAAGAGTTGCTGGTCGCGAATGGCGTCCCGCAGAAGGATGTGGAACTCTACGAATGCGTGATGGACGCGGTCCCCGTTGGTGCGCTCGACGACGAAGGCTCTGCGAAAGATGGCGGCATGCCAATTGATGATTTCGCAGTGTACCAGACCACACAGGTCGATCTGCTGCTCGGTGAACCAAACAAGGCCGGGTATACCATGCCGATCGTGGTCTATGGATCGAGTCCCCGGAAACGGTTCTTCAAATCCTACAAGCAGGGATTCCCAGCGGCGGTCGTCAAGGCGAAAGCCTGGAACACCGAGGACCCGCAACGCATCGTCATTAAGCCCGGTTCAAAGACGCCGGTGCTGGCGATGAATCATCCCTACAGCTTCTTCATGGACATTCAGGACAAGAAGGGGGCACACGGCGAAGAGTTCATTCCCGGCGTGGTGATGAACTGGCGAGGAGGCATTCGGCGCATGCTGGAGAGTCTCATCGCCGCCCGCTGGCAAAGGGCAATGGCCGCCGATCCTTCACAAGATCCGAAAGCTGTCTACAAAGACTGCCAGACCTTCTGGGGGTACTGGCCCACCAAAAAAGTCACCGTGAAGGGCCGCAAGCAGTACGTGAATCGCGATCAGGATTTCCAACCTGCTGCCGACAAGAAACAGCGAGATGCCGCCGCCGCGATGATCCTGCATCAAGCCTCACTCGAAGCGGGACTGACCGGGGAATGGTCGTTCGTCCGCTCCTTGGCCGACTCGAAGAAGATTGTCAGCGAATTCAATCGCAAAGGGGCTGTGTCACAGTCCAGTCTACTCCCGGCGGAAAAGGCCGAGACGGTGAACGCAATGCTGGCGATGTTGTGCCCGAGGTAGTCCCTTTGACGATCGCAGCCCTGGACCCTGGACCCTAGTCTCTCGATGTTGGTCCCTGGACCGGCGTCAGCCACACGAGCATTGACCAAGGACACGTCGCATGCCTCCTCGTGTTCATGCCCTGTTGGTCGGCATTAACGACTATCCGGCACACGTCGGACGCCTCAGCGGCTGCCTGAATGACGTCCGGCATGTCGAGAATTATCTGCGGCAGCGATTCGCGCAAGATCAACTGCGGTGCGAAGTCCTGCTGAATGCCGACGCAACGCGTGGCAATCTCATTGACCAGTTCCGGACGCATTTGGGTCACGCCACGAGCGACGATGTGGTTCTGTTCTACTTCGCCGGACATGGGGCACGGTGGAAGTCGGCGCGGGAATTCTCGGTACTGTATCCAGACGGCATGGACGAAGGGCTGGTCTGTGCCGACAGTCGAGTTCCAGGAGGATTCGATCTGGCGGACAAAGAACTTGCGGTGCTGTTGCATGAGATCGCCCAGCAGGGACCTCAGATCACGGTAATTTTGGACTGCTGTCACTCTGGTTCAGGGACGCGTTCGACCGACGACTTCCTGCAACTCCGATCTCGCAATACGCACGAAGTGCGCGAGGAGCGGCCACTGGCGAGTTATCTCGAAGGGTACTACGAACAGTTACTTCAGCAAGGTGCGTCCCTGCAAATCCCAACCAGTCGGCATATGCTGCTGGCGGCGTGCCACCGAACGCAGAAAGCCTGGGAGGCGCGGGATCAGCGCGGTGTCTTTACAACATCACTACTGGAGACGCTGGAAAGTTCCGGCGGCGACCTCTCTTACGCCGACCTGTTTGTGCGTACGCGACATGCCATCCGAACTCGGGCAGACAACCAGGAACCGCAATTTGAAACCTGCGGCGGGTTTCACGCCTATCAGCGGTTCCTTGGTCACGATGTGGACCAGGCAGCGAAGCGTTACAGCGTCACGCGTATCCGGGATCAGTGGCAGATCAACTGTGGTGCACTCCACGGATTACCAGCCGACCCGGACGCAACGGTGGAACTGGCGGTTTTTGCGTCCGCTGAGCCGACTGTGCAACTCGGTTGCGCAACGACGCTTCAAGTCGGTGCTCAAACAAGCGAAATCAGGCTCGTTGATGTCGAGCCTGATCCAGACGCCGAACTGCAGGCGGAGATCACAAGCCTGCCAGTACCACCGCTGATGATTGCAGTCACTGGCGATGAGTCTGGCCTGCGAATCCTGCGGGAACAACTGGCCAAGCATGGTGCAGAGTCGACCGGTATCGCATTGGTCGAGGGGAACGCACCATATACGATTCGTGCCGATGACCTGACCTACACGCTGCACGACTCCGATACTGGCCAATTGATCCATGGAGCCAAGGGCTATTCCGCCGAGTCCGCTGAGTATCTGTGCGGGGTCCTCAAACAGATCGCAACCTGGGAACGAGCGACTGGACTGCAGAATCACTGGACGCGGATGAATGCGGGCGATGTCCCGTTCCGCCTCTGGAAGCTCGATGACGACTCGCAACCAGTCGAAGAGTTCACGGAACCAGCGCTCACCATCGACGTGCCGCCGGACGACGATGGCTCATTCGCCGTTTCCGGTCAGTTTCGTTGCCGCAATCAGACGGATCAGCCGCTCAATTTCTTGTTGGTCTACCTGTCCGACGACTTTGCGATTCAACCGTTGTACAACGAATGGATTGAACCAACCAATGAGGACTTCATCATCACGTTGGAAGGCGAAACCGAGTTCCACCTCACACTGGATCCTGACGAGGGGCATCGGTCGACACACCTGTTCAAGCTCATCGTCAGTACAGAGAAGGTGGACGACTTTCTCATTGCGCAAGACCCCATCGATATTGGCGAGATTTTTGATCCGCGCGGCCATCGGGGCGCGAAAGGGTTGCGATTCGGCAAACCTCGCAAAAAACTGGTGCGTCAGAACGAATGGTTCACTCAGGATGTGCGAATCACCCTGCAACGACAGGCAGGACATGTCGGCAAAATCGCGGCATCACTCGCCAACGGCGCGATCACCATCAAATCACACCCAGTATTCGAAGCCGGTGTGAGTCTCTCTGGCACTGCTACCTCAACCAGAAATGTTGGTGCCGGGCCTGACGTCGAGCGCATTCTCAACCAACAGGGACTAGAACTGCTCAACCTGTCCCCCACCAGAGGCGAGACTGCGTGCCAATTAACCCTCAGCAACATTGCCAGCGCCGAGTCGTTGAGTGAGCAGCCACTGGAGATCGAACTGCATCTTCCGCTGGCAGACAACGAACGAATTCTGCCGCTGGCATTTGACGGCGAACACATCTTACCGCTGGGTGAGGTTGAGTACACATCAGGCGGAATCACCCGGGTGCGGCTACATGATCTACCTGAGAGTCACGAAAACCAGCGTGGCGTCGGTCGTGCGATTCAAATGTACTTCAGTCGCATTGTGCTTGCTCGCGACAACGTGAACGAACTGGCGTGGATCGACTATCGACCTGATGGCCACCCCGTACGACGAACGCAAAACGTCGTACAGAAGGTGCAGCAGGCAACAAACATTCTGCTTCTCCTACACGGCATCGGGACCGACAGCACAACCATGGCCCGCAGTCTCGCACATGCGGTGGATGACTCCGGCCGCAGCGTGGCAGACCAGTTCGATCTCGTGCTCGTTTACGACTACGAGTCGCTGAACACCCCAATCGCAAGGACCGTCCCGAAACTCAAGCGGGATCTGAAGCAGGTCGGACTCCAGGCAGACGACGGGAAGCGATGTACGGTCCTGGCTCAGTCGCTGGGCGGACTCGTGGGGCGCTGGTTCGTAGAGTGTGAGCGCGGTCACGAAGTGATTGATCACCTCGTGCTCATCGGCACGCC
>JAGQQB010000175.1 GCA_020426425.1 Planctomycetaceae bacterium
TCAGCGGCCTTGTGCCTGGTGACTGCCTGGGCGACGTTGAGCAGGTCAAGACAGGACCGCCGGCACAAAGTTGCCGCCTACGAGATTGCGACCGTCACGTTTGCACCAGACGATTTGCGTCGACAAAGCATGCTGGTCTGTGAGATGGAACGGCTGTTTGATGACAAGCTGGAACTCATTCACCAGCGAGATGGTGATGTGCAGCTCGAGTTTTGCGAGACATCCAGATCCAATACGCGGTCGCGTCATGTGATCTTCAAACTTGTCCTGCTGGAACAGACTGCAGCTGCGGAATGGGAACTGAAACAGGCCGACGAGTTCATCGCTGGTGTGGATCAGGTACTCGAGTTGCCGTCATTCACGGAAGCGCCAGCCCAACTCTGGACGCATCTGCTCCCCGACGATTCGCTATGGGTCGAGCTCTCCTTGCCACTGCAGGCCGGGGGGCAAGTCGCCCGGTGTACCCCTTGTCGATTAAACGAACCTCACGAGTTGTGGACCGGGATGCAGCATGGCCGAGCCCAACGACTCCTGCTGGTGTTTGAACTGCTGTCTCCATGTGCCGGGGAGTTGAGCTAATGCCACTGAGCACACAGATCGGCCTGCTGATCATATTCCTCAGTACGACTGGTCACCTAGCGGCGGCCAACGAAGAAGAAACCGACTGGGAATTCGCCCCCGGTCAATCTGAACAGTTCGCAAGTGCTGAGTGCCAGATCCGCATTCTCTCCCGCCGAGACAAGCTGCCAACTCGCATCCTCTGGACTCTGCAGACCGAATCACGCACCTTGTCGAAGGACAGCAGCCGGTTGGAACCAGTCCCCGACATCGCTGGAATATGGACCTTTAGTATTCGCACACCGCAGTTGAAACCGGGCATCACGTTTCACGTCGATCTGACGTGTTCCTTGCCGGACGCTGGCGATGAGCAGACATTGACGATCACGCTGCGCGATCCGAATCCGTTCGCATCCCTTCAAGAGACACTGCGGACTCGCGGAATTGCCTTACTGGACACTGAGGGGAGCACCTGGGAGGCATTGGACGCACTCGAAATTCCGGTCCATCGGATCAAGTCTCTCGACATGTTGAAGGACCAGCAACTGCTGATTCTGGGTGAGGGCATCGAATGGTCGAACCGGCTGCAATCACAACTGTCGGATCTGCGGCAACAGCCCCGCAGCATCCTCGCGCTGCGGCCTGCGACTGACGCCCGTTGGCCGGTTGAGTGGTTCGGCGGTCAGGGACGAGAGTGGCGACTTTTACACCTAACCGAAAGCAACGTTACTCCAGAAAAACTCAACACTGCTGTACTGATGAATCCGACCGAGAAAGTCGGCTGGCGGCTGCAAGTGGAAGATGGCAAAGTCTGGCTGGCTCCCGGTACCGGCGAAGAGACATGGACGATGTCCGAGTTCCATCGCTCCACGGGCGGACGGGAGTTATTTGTGGGAGTGCCGCTGATCAAATACTGGAACATCTCCCCAGTGCCCCGTGAACTGCTGTCGCACTGGATGATTTCGTTAACCGAGAAACCTGCGGCGGTTGAAGCTGCTCAAACCAAATAGGGAGTAATTCCATGCACGTAATGTTGCGATCCATCGTCGTTGGGTTGGTCTTGACGGTTCTGGTTGGAGGATTGCGGGCAGACGACCTGCCCCGCCCCATCTCCGCGGCCATTCTTC
Source organism: Planctomycetaceae bacterium (assembly GCA_020426425.1). Lineage (GTDB taxonomy): Bacteria > Planctomycetota > Planctomycetia > Planctomycetales > Planctomycetaceae > JACKHO01. The sequence goes on from JAGQQB010000175.1 coordinate 1,686, forward strand.
CCTTTGAAGCCCGGGGAGACGTAAAAGAGGAAGCAGTCCAGGTCACCGAGCTGCTGTTCGCCGAGCTGCTGATCTCTGAACAGGTCATGCTGGTTGAGCGGACGGCGATCGATAAGGTCTTCGAGGAACTCAAGCTCAGTGCATCTGGAGCGGTGAAATCGGACGAAGCGACCAGCGTGGGCAAACTGACCGGCGCGCGACTGTTGATCACGGGATCGGTTCTGCAGGTGAATGGAGATCTGTATCTGGTTGCCAAGGTCGTAGGCACGGAAACGAGCCGCCTGTCCGGTGCGTCGGTAAAAGGCGCGGAGAACAGTGACATTGGCGAACTCGTTGCCGAACTGGCCGCAAAGATCAACGATGTCGTGGAAAAGAAGGGGGACAGCCTGCTGCCGAAGGTCGTCGCCGACGAAGACTGGCTGGCCGACGTGCGCAAACAACTCGATGGCAAGGACCTGCCCAGCGTCACCGTGTTGATCGCGGAACGACACGTCGGCGAACAGACCCTTGACCCCGCGGCGCAAACCGAGGTCGAACGCCTGCTCACCGAACTGGGCCTGCAGGTCATCGATGCCAAGAGCCCTAAGGCGGCAGCGGCAGATATTCAGATCAAAGGCGAAGCGTTCTCGGAGTTCGCCACCCGTCGCAACGATTTGACCTCGGTGAAATGCCGTGTGGAAATCCAGTGTGCGCGACAGGCAGATGGCAAGGTCCTGGCCTCAGATGCGGAAACCACCATCGCCATCGACCTCGCCGAACAAATCGCCGCCAAATCCGGCCTCCAATCCGCCGCCCGAACCCTGGTAGGACGGATCGCGGTGAAGCTGGCGAAACAGGAGTGATGTTGCCGCTGCAACTGAACGCAAACGGATGAGCAGCTCCTCAGCCGCAGCATCGTCGCGTTGTAGCGTCCCTCGTCGCAATTCCCCTCACGTGGACACGGCCCCATGAATCAAACGCTGCCTTTCAACGTGGTCATCCCCTCAGCTGCATGTCGCCGTGTCTGGTGGCCTGTCTGCCTTGCAGCGCTACTCTGCTCGCTCGGCAAATCGGCCCACGCCGAGCGGATGGCGGTGTTTCCGGTGGGGGACTCGGCGGAGGCGGTGGCGGATTTGGTGTCGGTGGAGATGTCGGCGATTGAGGAGGTGGAACTACTTGAACGCAGTGGCGTGCGGCAGGTGCTTGATGAGCATCAGTTGTCGGCATTTGGCGATCAGTCCGATCCACTCCTGCTGGGGCAATTGCTGGGGCTGGACAGCTTCGTTGTCTGGGAGCAGCCGGGTGAGGAGCCGGCGGGCAGGTTGCTGATCATCAATGCGCAGAACGGAACGCGGTTGGAGGATCGTTCGCTCACGGCTGACGATGTGATCGAACTGTCACGATTGATTGCCGAGCGAGTGCGACAGTCGCGCAGTGCCGATGAAGAACAGAATCAGCATCTGATCGCGATTTCCTCGGTCCGCAACGTCGACCTACCGGCGGAACTGCAGCCTCGCCTGGATGAACTGTTGCGGGGCTTCGAACAGGCCGTCATCCAGCATCCCCGCTGCCGCCTGCTCGAACGGGCGCGATTGCGATACGTCGTCCAGGAACAATCCCTCCCCATGGCCCAAAAACAAGCCCACCTCCTCGCCGCGTCGGTGATGCTGGTGATCGAGTTTTCACGGAAGGATGCGGAGACCATTCAGCTGAAACTGCTGCCGAATTCTCGCGGCCCTGGGGCGATGCAAGGCATTGAGGTGTCACTGGGCAGCGTCGGCAACGTCGATGATCATGCCGCATGCCAGCGGTTGGCCGACCAGTTGGAGTCATTCGCCACTCCACAACGCTCTCACGGAACCGAGGCTTACAAGCGGCATGTGGAAGCAATGGAACTGGAGGTCGAAGGCAGGCGGTTGCTTGGGCGACGAGATCATGCACCTGCCGCAGTCTTCTTCGAAGCGAGCTACGTGCTGTCTCCAGGTGAATCAAACTTGCGGGGATTGTTGGGGGCACTCCACCAAGAGTTTCGCTATGCGGGTAAGTCACCCGTGGTTGCAGGCCAGTCGCCTCCAAGAAGTCTCCAGCGCGAGCCGGATCAGGACGAGAGGGAGGGATTGACTGCCAATTGGCAGACTATGCTGAAGCTGGGCAACTATCTGCTCGAACTGCAGCAACAGGCCCATCACCGGCTGATGAATTCGCGCGACTGGCCAGCCTGCGAACTGCGGGAGAACTCTCTGCCACTGGGCAGCTGGCAAGGCCTCGGCATGCCGCCGCCACACGAGGTCTGGTCGGCCCCCGCCAATCAGGTGCCAGAGCTATCGCAGGCGTTGCAGGCGTATCTCAGGCGGGTCAGGGAGTTGCGTAAACAGTTTGTCGCAGATGCAGCAATTCAGTTGGACATGGCGCAGGCCCGTGATCTTCAGGACGCTTACGCTGTGAGCGAGGTTTCCTGGTGGTCATACCCCTTGACCCGACAACTGCTGCCGGAGTGGCGAGACGAGTTTGTCCAGGCGGCCGAGCACAGCCTCCGATCTTCCCAGGCCAGCGTGAGTCCGATTGCGATCAGCCACGGAGTTAGGGCACTTCCGACCGACGAGCAAGCCCGTTTTGTCGATCGTATGCAACTGGTGAAAGCTGAACTGGCCCCGCCTGGTCGGTTGATTGTCGACTATCTGGCCCTGTCCCTTGAGCCTCAAGGCGAATCAACCGAACGCGGCAACCCCGAGGAGGTCCAGCAGTTGCTCAACTCCATCGTAGCCGAATTTTGCCGGCCCGCTGAAGACTGGGAGCGATTCACGAAAGTCACGTTTCAGAACGTGAACATCGAATGGACCCATCGACAATCGCACATGTCGGCTCTAATCCGTGAGTTGAAATATCGGTGCCCGTCGCTGACGAATGAGATCTTGGCCGATGCCGCAATCGACATGCTGAAACGCGGATACATTGATCCAGCTTGCTTTTCCGCTTTGCTCGCCCTTAATTCGGCAACAGCGGCCGACGTGGAACGATTCCAGGCGGCAATTCAGACCATCGACAAAACGCCACTCGTGCAGGTCAAGGGCGGTCAACAGCGGATCGCGGGAATGCTAAGGGATCGACTGGAGCGACCTACAGCACCACCTGGCACCATGCCGCGAATCTCGTTAGCGCTGGACCACTTCCCATGGGAGACCGTGCATCAGATCAAGTGGACAGAGACAATCAATCCGCCGAGCCCATACACGTTTGCAACTTCGTTTCCATGGGCACCGCTCGTTCATGCAGATCACGTCCTCTTCGCGACAGTGGGCGCCATCGCGATCCCAGAGAGTATGGAAGTCACTTTGTGGAGGGTCGCACTTGAATCGGTGAACAATGCAGTACCGACGCGGCTGGGAACGATTCGCTTTCCCTTTGATGAAGTTCGAGCGGCGGAACAACGTCTTGCGCTCGGTTCCCAGAACGTAAGTACGTTCTTTGGGCTACCGCATCGGCGGAATCACATTGCCATCTCTGCCAGTCATGCCTACTTGCCCACATTTGGAGGAGGGCTACTTGTCTTTCCGCTGGCCGGTGGGGCCTCCCATATGTTGGACACCAGCACGGGATTGCCATCTGAGACAATACAAGCGGCACTCGTGGTGGACAGAATGCTCTACTTGTGGGTGGGTGACTATCAAAAGACCGCGACTTTTTGCGAACTGGATCTCGATAGCAAGGAAGTCCGCATCTTGGCCGCCTCTGAGCGAAAGGAACGGATGTCACTCCTCGACGACCTGACGGGCGCTCGCTGTGAGATGCTGCGGCAGCACCCCCAGGATGGAGCAATCCAAATGCTGATTCTGGGTGGCATCGGAAGGACCGGTATCGATGACCGCAATGGCCTATGGGAACTCAACGTGGCAAGCGGCAGTTGGACGCAACTCCAAAGGCGCACTGATGCCTCGACATTCATGTCGTTTCATCCGCCAACCTCGCTGTTGCTCCAACAATCCCGCCCGGGCGATCAAGCGGGCCGCACGCATGTTGAATTCGACTGCGACACCAGACAGCGCAGAACACTCGCGGGGATTCGTCAGGAAGCCGGTCTGCCCAGTCTACTGCAAGTGACCGATCAATCAGAGTGGTGGCGCGAAGGCCAACGTCTCTGGCGAGTTGACCGGCAAACTGGTGAAGTCACCACCTGGGAATACGATCCCGGCAATTACGCCGGAAACGACCTGATCTACATCACCCCGGATGAAGCGCATGTTGTGGTTCAGTCGGGAGCGAGGATGTGGATCGGTTCCAAACCACGGTTTAATATCGAGTAGCTCGGTTTACTGTGGGAGCACTATTGTTCAACACGTTCACTGACGATCCAACGTTCCGTGAACCGCTTCTCTGTCGGTCAGACGACTCCATCGATTGTGACGTCATGGTCGTGTCCCTGTTCGAAACGACCACCGGCGTGACGACACGCGAAACTCCCACAGCTTCGTTTGAAGTATCGACCGCCGTTGCGGAACAGGAGAGGGGCGCTCAGTTTCATTTTTGAGATGCGCACAAGTGTCACTCAATCCGCTCATACGTGCTGTGTACAATACATTGTGTGGAGTCCAATGAAACACGGAGAGGACTCACACATGAGGATCGATGTGTTCTTCGTTCTGTGCCTCGACTTCCCTTGGGAGTCGTAGTCGACTCGTTTGAAAGGACAGATCCATGAAGCCCCAACCTCCCAAAATCGGATCGCTGCAGTCGCTCTTTGAGGAACACCGCGCCCTGCAAGCGGAATGTCAACAGTGGCGCGACTGGTGGACTGAGCTCAGCGAGATGGGCGCGCCTCACTTCGGTGAAATGGGGGACCGTTTGGCGACGTTCCGTGAACACTTGGCGAGCCACTTTCGACATGAAGAGACGGACGGCCCCCTCGCTGACCGCAAGACGCCTGAAGTCCGTGCTCTGTGGCAGGATCATGTAGAGCTCCTTTCCAACCTGGATCTGCTCATTGATCGGCTGCATGCATGCGGCCCAGAAATCGGGTGCTGGGGAGACGCTCGACGTGACTTTGAGTCGTTTCTCGACCGGCTTTGTCAACACGATGAGGCCGAGAACCGGCTGATGTCCGCCGCGGGCGAATGAGACGCAGGCGTGCTCAGTCCAAGTCTGTCAATCGACTCATGCCGGCCTAGCGCACACAGCCATCTTGCTTGCGGGTTCACAGAGCATGCCACTGATCTCAGGACTGGCCGACCGGCGCAGCCCTGAGATCTGGCAACCACGCATCGGAGAAAGCGGTGACATCGCACAGGGAACTCTTGGTCGCGGGGCTGCAGAGTCCCGCTGCGTACCCGCACGATGTTCGCAGCGTGCAGGTGCGTGAAACCCACATTTCGTGGGTCTTTCTGACCGGCGAGTTTGCCTACAAGGTCAAGAAGCCGGTGCAGACGCCGTTCCTCGACTTCCATACTTTGGAACAACGAGAGGCGATGTGTCACGAAGAGTTCCGACTCAACCGAAGGCATGCGAGCGATTTATACTTGGATGTCCCGCCAATCACGGGAAGCTGCTCCGCACCGCAGCTCAATGGGACTGGTGAACCAATCGAATACGCGCTGCAGATGCGTCAGTTCCCCGAGAAGGCGCTCTTGAGCCGAATGGCGGAAGCGGGCAATCTACGACCGGACCATGTCGATGAGCTGGCCCAAGTTGTTGGGCGCATGCATGCAACCACGACCGCTCTCCCTCTGGATGCCCCGTGGGGTCGGGCCGACACGATTGTTCGCGAGGCCCATGACAACTTAGCAGCTCTAAACGCCGCTGCCTGCCCTGCCGTCCTGCAGCAGACAGACCAACTCACGCGCTGGACCGCGACTGCCGCTGAACGACTCCATCGGGTCTTCGAACAGCGA
>JAGQQB010000176.1 GCA_020426425.1 Planctomycetaceae bacterium
GAAACGTGTCTGCCCGCGCTGCACGACCACGTGCTTGGGATCGCTGAGCAGGGCGACCTGATCAACCGCGTCGTAGGTCAAATCGTGTAGATTGGCGAGCAGATTGTGTTCTTCCGATTCGACAATGACTTTCACGTCAGGCAGATTCCCGCGCGACTGCCGCCCTACAGCGCGCACACGTCGCCACTTCAAACGATCCAGCGCAGGCGCGATGAACTTCGGTTCTGTGCTGCTTACCGTTTGCGACGCTGCCTTGTCGTCCGGCAACTCTTCGAATGCGATGCCCAGCCATTGGCTGACGAGCCGATCCTGTATTGTCCGCCCATCGGCCAGATGGCGGACCTGACGGATGCGAACATCTTCCTCGAAAGTCGCAGTCCGCTTCTGAAATTCAAACTCGAATGGCCCCTGACTGGAGACTTCGGCGTCGACCGGGAGTCCATCCTGCAGGTAGTGGAACTGCAACTTGACATTCTGCCGCAGATTCAGCGATTCCAAACCACCCACGCGCGGCAAATCTCGCCCCAAAACGGCGTCATCGGCTTTGATGAATCGCAAATTCAACTGAGCGGCCGTACCCGCGACGGTCATCTCTTCGGCAGCGGACGGACCGTAGGCAAACTGAACCGGATAGTAGCTGTAGAGTTCGAGACTCTCTTCAGAGAAGACGAAGTCGCGGCCCTGAACCTGGAGCCCATCTGGCCCGTAGATTTCGACGGTCCCCTCCAACGACCCCCACACGATGCGACCAGGATCAGCTCCGCTGAGATCGAATGCCTCCTGAAAGAAGCTGTTCTCAAACTGAACGCGTCCTTTCTGAGCGACGAGGCGATAGGGCGCCGCGTCGGGATTGCGAGGATCCTTCCACAACAGCGCCAGCGGCTCCAGTCGCACGGTGTTGCCATCGCCGGTCCCTTCCGGATCAGCGGACTCAGCGAAGAGGAACATCTGCTCACCCCGCTGCCATTTCACGGCGGCGGTCTTCGTCCATTCGTGCTTGGGGAAGTGTTCCTCGGCAACCTTTAGAAACGCAGGCGGATGAAACTCTGTGGTTCCTGGCAGCGGAGGCGGGACGGCATCGCCCACCGGGGACACCATTGGCAGCAGGAAATGGCAGTACAGGCGAAACATCCCCTGCACCAGAAAGCCAATGCTCGCCGTGGTGAACCAGCGTCCCATGTCTCTGCGGCTCCCGGGCGTTAATCGACCTGATCGGCTGGCATCCAGCCAATGACGTCGGTGATGTCGATCAGGCCGACAGGGCATCCCGCCGCGTCGACCACGGGAACTTCGCTGATCTTCCGTTCGCTAAGTACGCCGAGCACGTCGCCAAAAGTGGCATTGCGCGACACCGTCGTGGGACGCGCGGTCATGACCGCGCTGACAGGTCCATCGAGCACTTCATCTTGCCGAGATTCCAGCAATCGTGCGAGATCGCTGTCTGTGAAAATCCCGGTCAGTTGGCCCTCGTCATCCACCAGCAGGACTGCGCCGCTGCGGCGCCCAGGCCGGGCGGAACCTGTCAACACTGCCCGCACCGTAGCCGACTGATGGGCAATCCGGAGTTGGTCCCGGGGCCGCATCAAATCGCCGACAGGCTTGAGCCGACGTCCAAGTGAACCGCCAGGATGAAAGGTCGCGAACTGATGCGGCGTAAAGCCTCGGGCATGACTGGCCACCAGTGCGAGCGCATCGCCAATGGCAAGCATCGCGGTGGTTGAGGTCGTCGGCGCCAGCCCCCAGGGACAGGCCTCGCGAAGTCGCCCGAGCGTCAGCACCAGTTCGCATGTGCTCCCCAATGTGCTTTGCTCAGTCGCTGTGATGGCGATGGTCCGCACACCAAGCCGATGGACCAGGGGGATCAAATCGCAGACTTCTTCGGTTTCGCCGCTGTTCGAGAGCGCCAGCAGGACGTCCCCACTGTGCAGACAACCGAGATCGCCGTGAACCGCCTCGGTCGGATGCAGAAACGTTGCCGGCGTCCCCGTGGAGGACATGGTCGCGGCGATCTTCTGCCCAATCAGTCCCGCCTTTCCGAGGCCAGTCACTACCACATGCCCCGTCGTGGCACCGATCAGATCGCTCGCCGTACAAAACGTCGCATCGAGCAACCGCGCGACTCCCATCAGTGCCTCCGACTCCTGCCGGATCACTTCGCGGCCCATCCGTAGCTGCTCAAAGTGGCTAAATGGAATGAGTTGCGGCGCTGGGGAATTCACAGTCGACATCCTTGCGACGGTCCGGCTTCCTGCCGAAGAACCTGAAGAGGCGGGAGTTTACGACCGGTCGCCAGATCAGGTCAACATGGGTCTGCAGTCGTCGGCAATACCCCGGCGTCACGCCCGATCCCAGGGAAACGCGATGACATCGGAAATCGCTGTGGTCCGCCGCAGCCACATCAGTAGGCGTTCCCAACCAAGCGCAACGCCGGAGCAGGGGGGGAGCCCGAAGTCCATGGCCTGCAGGAGTCGGCTCTCGACGGGCAGCGCCGATTTACCAGCGAGGATGCGTCGTTCGTTCTGCACCGCGATTCTCGCCCGCAGTTCCTGGGCATCTCGCAGTTCGTGGTAGCCATTACAGACCTCAAGGCCGTCGAGATACAGTTCAAATCGTTCAGCGACAAGTCCGCGCCCCTGAGCAAGTGCCCCCTGCGAAATCGGGAAGTCATACAGAAAAGCCGCTCTCCGACTCTTTAGCTCCGGCTCAATGAATGTCGCCAGGAGCAGGTTCCGCAATCCGTCGAGATCGCCAGTCAGACCATCGGGCACCGGCCCGTGATCACCCCGCGCAAACTCGTGTCGTGCGATCTGCTCCAACTCTGTCGCCGTCGCCTGCAGGACATCCACACCGAGGAATTGCTCGAACGCCGCCTGGTATGACAGTCGCGTGATGGACGGACTCACGACCGCCTGCAACTCGGGATCGCCATGCTCAAATGCCAACGCACGCACCAGCCGCTCGGTGAAGGCCATTTGATCCCAGTGAGCCTCCCCCAGCGCGTACCATTCGATCAGCGTGAACTCGGGATTATGACGCTCCCCCGTCTCTCCGGCCCGGAAGGCATGTGCGACCTGATAAATGCGGTCCGACCCGGCGGTCATCAGCCGCTTCATGCAGTATTCAGGCGAGGTCTGCAGATATCGTGTCCGCGAAGTGGGAACCTCGAAAGGATCGAGCCACGCGTCGACACAGGTGTCCTGCGAGAGCAGGGGGGTTTCGACCTCCCAATACCCAGCCTGATGAAAGAACTCGCGCAGCTGCCGCAGCAACATCGCCCGCCAGCGCAAGACTTCTAGACTGGCAGTGGGCAAATCGTCACGTGTATTCATCGACGAAGCCAACCGCTCAGATCGACCGGCCAGGATTACAGATTCGGACGATCCCGCTTCGGCGCCGGTTTACCGCCATTCTGCTTTTTCATTTCTTCTTCTTCAGCGAGCAGCAGACGCGGCACATCTTCATCGGCCACACGATTCACCCCGGGCATACCAGGGATGTCCTGATGGAACTCTTCCCACGCCCACCCCAGTGGTGTGCTCTTCTCACGCATCGCCATGGCGGCCCACGGGGTTCCGGGATGCTCATCAATCACCCGGTTGAGGTATTCCAGCGTCATCTCCGATGCCTTACGCACATCGGGACCAGAAAGGATTTCTTCCGACGGGCGCAGCCGCCACATATTGCTCGATTCTTTCTCGAACGGCTTGGTTGAGACCCGCATATTGGCGAGCATCTTGTTGTAACCGTAGTAGCGAACCTTCATTGCCAGCAGTCGCCCTAAAGCGAGATCGAACGCCGCCTGCCAGCGTGGTTCTGTGAGCGACTCACGCCCTTCAACTCCCAGTTGCAGGCGACCGAGCATGCGGTTGACCGCCCGCTCCACATCGGCGGCAGGCTTCTGCGCCTCGAAAATTGCTCCCTTGAGCAGGTTCTCGTTGTACCCTTCGAAGACCAGTTCAGGCCGTGGCAATCCGCTATCGGTGTAGGTCATGCTCGCGACTTCCACCAACGCGTCTTTCGCAGCGTTCGACTTAATTTCCTTGAACAGCAGCGGGACCGGACGATAGTCCGGTGCGTAACGACGCATCACCGAGCGATCAAAACTCATCCCCTGCGTATCTTCGGTAATCAGATACATGCCCCCGGTTTCAGCACACAACCGCGTGAGTGCGTAGGGACCGTAGCTGGAGGACATTTGTCGCAGTTGCCAGTCCGAACCGCTGCCAATGTACGGCAACTGAACGGCGTCCGGGAATGCACACTCCGGACCTTGATCGACTGGAATGTTTTCCTGGAAGCCATCTTCGTAGGTCCACTTCACGTAGCCTTGCTTCTGCCCGAAGACCGCCGCATTGCCAATCGTGAAGACTCGCGTTTGCGTACGCTTCGCCATCGTGATCGCATCTTCGAGATACTGCTCGGTGTCGTCACCACGCTCATCAGTTACGATGAACATCAGCTTGTTCGTCGCGCCGAGCTTGCGGCCCATCAGTCGCACCTGATCGACTGCGAGCTTCACGGTGCCGAACACATTCTCGACACCTGACGTGTCTTCTTTGATTCCCTTACGAACGATCTCGCTCAACTGTGCGGTATCTTGAATCGGCAACTGGGTGTGGGACTGTGCCCCCTTGCCGTAGCTCCAGATCAGCGTATGCAGGCCATCGGTGTTGCCCGCATTCGAAACCTGACGATAGATGTTGTCAAACCGGTCGGCGATCGCTTCGCGACGGGTCTTCAGCGACCCTGAGGCATCGAACACCCAGACGACCAGCGTCTGCCGTTCACGCAGCGACTGGCGAATCTCAAACGTGACCCGGTCCATCGCTCCATCAACGCCCCCTTTGACATCGGCGGTCTGTCCCTTGACTTCCACCTTGGCGACGAGATCGCCTTCCTGCGGCACGACCGAGGTTTCCAGCAGCGGGCGGATCTCAGGGTTCAGAGTCTCTTCGATCTTCTCTTCAAGCGGCTTGTCTTGATCACCCAACTGGGTGGCTGCACTCACCGATGGAGCGAGGGAGTTGGAATCGCCATTGGTGCCAATTGCATCCATGGCGACCGCATTGTCGAACACGAAATCCTGTCGCTCTTCGTGATCGGCGACGCTGGTAATCGTCGTCGAGTCCAGCATGCGCGGACCTTGAATCACGATGAACTGGAATACCATCAGTAGCGACAGATTCACCACCAAGCTGATAGCCCAAGCTGGCATGTCACGCAACGCGTTCTGCATCGCTCACTCCCAATTCTTCCTGAACATGCGGGGAAAAACTCCCCAACGCCGGAGGCAGTACCACCCCCAACCCTCTATATACTTTAGGTTTCGACCATCGCCGACGCAACGGGACATTGCCGTTGGCGCCGATTTCCGTCAAGTTCCGTTGTGCCGTGCCGAACCTCGTTCGACCGCCACGATTTCCTCACCGATTCTACTCAAATTACCGCCAGATCCTGTAGGATGTTCGACGAAATCGGTCGAAATGTTGAATCGACCGGCAGATGAGGCACCAAATCATGCCCGAATGGCAGACCTGGGACACCTGGATCGTGATCGTGGCCGCTGTTGCCGCCATGTCGTGCTGTGTACCTGGAACGTGGCTCGTACTGCGACGACAAAGCCTTATGGGTGATGCACTTAGCCACACAGCCCTACCTGGAGTTGTCCTCGCCTTCCTGTCGGTCCGCCTGGCCGAACAGGCGGGCTGGCTAAGAGGCGAAAGCCTGTCACTGCTCGAACCGACACTGCTTGCTGTCGGGGCCATGGTCATCGGCGTCCTCACGGCCCTGTTCACTGAGGCGGTCCAGAAACTGGGACAAGTTGAGGCGTCGGCGGCGCTGGGCGTGGTCTTCACCTCCTTCTTCGCCCTGGGCCTGTTGCTCGTCCGTTTGTACGCCAATAATGTTGATATCGACCCCGACTGCGTGCTGTTTGGCCAGTTGGAACTCGTCATCTGGGATGTCGTCCCCGTTCTCGGCCTGCGGCTTCCCCAGGCGCTGCTGAGCAATGGACTCTTGCTAATTCTGAACCTGACCCTCACGACGCTGCTGTTCAAAGAACTCCGAATCTCCACCTTCGACCCCGAATTGGCGACGACGCTCGGCATTCCTGCTCGGGCGATTCACTACACGATGATGGCCCTCACCGCCGCCACGCTGGTGACGGCGTTTTCATCGGTGGGGAGCATCCTGGTGATCGGACTGCTCATCGTCCCCGCCGCCGCCGCCAGTCTGCTCACCGACCGGCTCAAGATGTTGATTCTGTTGTCACTTGCGCTAGCGGTCGGAAGTGCGCTGCTGGGGCATGTGCTGGCGCGCACATTGCCACCACTTGTGTTCGGACCACTCGGCCTCTCCACGGTGCGGGACGTGAGCACTTCCGGAATGATGGCCGTCGCAGCAGGACTTCTGTTCCTGATAGCACTGCTGTTCTCTCCGCGACACGGCATCCTGGGCAAGCTACTGCACCACCTGCGCCTCTCCCTCGACATCGCCGCCGACGATATTCTGGGAACGCTATATCGGCACGAAGAAGTCACTCGAACCGATCCCGTCCCTGAGGTCTCGCTCGCCCCCATGTGGACATGGCTCACCCCGTGGTATCTGCGCCGCAGAGGCTGGGCGGTCTCAACTTCGGAAGGGCTGCAATTGACTTCGACCGGCCGGTCACGGGCCGAACGCATTGTCCGTGCCCACCGATTGTGGGAGAGTTACATGCAGAAACACTTCGAACTCCCCGACGATCACCTGCACGCGACCGCGCACCTCGTCGAACACTTCCTCGATGAGGAACTGCAACAGCGTTTGTTCGACGAGCTGGACGCTCCGGCCAACGACCCCCACGGACGGACCATCCCTCAAGCCCCGCCGACGCCATGAGTCATCACCGCGCTACAGTAAGTCGCTTCAGTGTCGCGCGATTCTCCGAATCGTGCCGAGTCCAACTCGATCGACGAAAGACGGGAACGCCGCGGAGCATTAAATCGCGCCGCCAACTGGACGGGACCAGGTCCTTAATCGAGGGGGAAATCACACTCACGACTCAGCGGACCACAACTCAACGCACCGCAGATCGGCGTGCATCGATCAAGACCTCGCTGCTGCTCCTCACGCTCCTCTTCACCATACCCCAGAGCCACTCAGCAATGGCCGCCGAAACTTGGCAGGCTGGTGTCGCAAGTTCGATCATCACACCGCCGGCCTACATGCCGATGGCGGGCTACGCCAGTAGAGGCCGCAAACCAGCCGAGTCGAAACTCACGGAACTCTGGGCCAAGGCCCTGGTCCTGCAACCGACCACCGGCGACCAGATTGTGCTCGTCACGCTCGATCTTATCGGCATGGAACGAACCCTCGGAAATCGCATCTGCACGCAGCTGGCCAAGAGATACGGCCTGCAGCGATCCCAAATCGCCTTGAGCACATCGCATACGCATACCGGCCCCATCATCCAGGGGAACCTGCGACCAATGTACGACACGCTGCTGACCGCCGAAGACCGGGAACAGGTCCAGCGCTACGCCGCCCAGGTTGAACA
>JAGQQB010000177.1 GCA_020426425.1 Planctomycetaceae bacterium
CGCGCCGGTATCTGCACAAGGTGCTGCAGGATCTGGTCCATGGCGAACTCGTTCAATCCCGACCGGGACCTGGGGGCGGTTACTCGCTGCTGGTGGAGGCAGATGCGATCACGCTGCTGGATGTCGTGAACTGCGTGGCTCCACTGGAACGAATTCGGCACTGCCCTCTCGGATTGCCATCGCACACGAAACTGTGCCCACTGCACCGTGAACTCGACCGGGCTTACGCCGCAACGGAGTCGGCCTTCGCCCGGGTCACGATCGGTGAACTGCTGCGCTCTGGCGGCGATGTCGTCCCCTTGTGCGATGTGACCACCAGCTGAGCTCTGACCCTCTGCGATCTTTCCCACCTCACGTTTCCCGCCCACTGGACCGACCGATGAACCGAAAACACCTGAGTGCGCTGACACTCGTCATGCTGCTGGGATTCTCCTGGACACTGGCCGACGATTCTCGTCAGGCGACAGAAGCGGAGCAACAGCCAGCAGCGTCTGCCGCCGATTCCGTCACCGAACCCAGCGTCGGCGCGACGCCTGAAGCAGACAGCACTGAGGCTGCCGACGCGGAGCCGGCGAATGAAGGGGAGATCCAGCGTGTCTCGCTGGAGGTCGCGCGCGACCGAGCGAGTTTGATGCACGACATCTATCTGGCGACGCTCGATGCGATTCACCATCGCTACTTTCATGGAGACCGGGCGGTGATTCCAGCGCGGGCGATGGAAGATGTTTTCAAGGAACTCAAACGCCAGCACCACTTCGAGTCCCGCTGGATCGGGGCCAGTTTTACGGCGATGAGCATTGATCATGAACCAAAGACGGAGTTTGAGAAGGACTCCTCGCGACAGTTGGCCAAAGGGACCGAGTTCGTCGAAACGATTGAAGACGGCTACTACCGTCGCGCTGGAAGCGTCCCGTTCACAGGGGGCTGCATCAGTTGTCACTCGGGTCTGTTCGCCGCCACCTCGACCCGGCCCAAGTTCGCCGGACTCGTAATCAGTATTCCGGTGACCCCTGATGCCATGCTGCCGCCACAGGCGCCAACCGTGGATTCGACGAGTGAAGCGAACCAGTCCTCCGAGGCGGAAGCAGAGTAACGTCAGACGCTCACCAGGCCGCGACCGCGCGACCGATCTCCAAGAAGACGAGAAACACCATGGACGTTAGCCGAACAGGATGCTTCAGCGGACTCTGCACCAGTGTTGTTGCGTTGGTACTGGGAGCAAGTGGTCTCTTGCTCGCCGATGAGCCATCGACGAGCAATGCCGAGTCCAATAACCCAGTGACCTTGACCGTGGCTGAAGCGCGACGGCAGGCGGAAGTCTTGCACTCGGCGATGCATGCGGCGGTGCAGCTGACGCATCATCGCTACTACAAGGAAGACGAAGGTCTGCCGATTCCCGCCGTGGTTGTTGAAGAGATGTTTCGCGAAATCGCTGCGGAGCAGCAGGTGGAACTTCGCTGGCTGGCAGTCGAAGGTCAGGCGATGAACACGGATCACAAAGCCAAGACCGAGTTCGAACATGCGGCGGTCAAGGCACTCAAGGACGGAAAGGGGAATCATGAAGAAGTCAGCGGCGATCTCTACCGCCGCGCCGGGGCGATTACGTTGCGGAATGAATGTCTGAAGTGCCATGTCCCAGACCGCAAGTCGACTGAAAACCGCACGGCGGGGTTGATCATCACCATTCCTTTGAAGCGCAAGGCAGTTGCTGTCGAATAGCCGCGACGGCCTCGGACGAGTCTCGACCGCAATTTGGCGGTGATGCAAGATCGTGTTCAGCACGAGGCTTGCGGTCGCGATTGCGGTCCTTCTCCCCCGAGAGAAACGTTGCCATACCTGCGGCGGCATGCGGGGGAGAGGGTGAACCTCGGGCCTGTGCGACGAGCGGCGCCTCGGTGCGTGACTTGGGCCGCAGGCTTCGAATCGAGGAGTCTGACAAGATGAACAGGATCGACAGGATGGTCCATGTGCCGTCCTTTGAAGATGTGAGATCCCGCATGTCTGGCACCGGAAATGGGTCTCACGCGAAGGCGCGATAGCGCAAAGGTTGATGGGGCGTCCATCGCAATCTCCGCGCCTTCGCGTGAGACTCATTCCGGCAAGACCGCCCAACCGTAAATCGCTACCAGGCTCCCAGACATCCCCCCCCACTCTTGAGATGCACGCACGCCGAATGGTACTTGGGTGATGCATCGGGTGAGTTGCGGCATCGGCATGTGGTATGCTTACGCTGGTGCCAATCAACGTTCAGCCCGTGCTGACCGATCTTGTGTACCACAGTTGTAGTGCAGGATGCTCCCGGACTTCCTCCGCTGTTTCAACCGAGGTCAGAATGCAATGACTCTTCGCGTCGCTGGTTGCCAATCGGGTCTGTTGCTTTTCTCGATTCTCTTCTGCACGTCCTGCACCGCGCAGGTGGGTGACACCGAGTCGAATGTATCCGAAGCGAATCCATCGAGAGTTGTCGTCATTCCGCAAACAACCGCGACGGCGGCGCCCACGACGGACTGGTCACGATTTCGTGGACCTGCTGGCGATGGCAGCAGTTCCGCTGTCGGTCTGCCGGCGGATTGGGACAGTTCGACCGCCGGACAGGGGAACCTGATCTGGAAGACGCCACTCGCCGGAGCCGGAGCGTCGAGTCCAATTGTCTGGCAGGATCACATCTACTTGACGAGCTACACCGGCTACTTCGTCCCCGGCGAGCCAATGGGGTCGCTCGATGATCTCAAGCGACATGTCCTCTGTTTTGATCGAACCTCCGGTGAGCTGCTGTGGGATCGCGAGTTCGCGGCGAAGTTGCCCGAGGAAGAGCGCATTCGTGACCATGGGTATGCGGCGAATACGCCGGTCGCTGATGCGGATGGCCTGTACGTCTTTCTCGGGAAGTCGGGCGTGGTCGCCTTGACGCATTCGGGCGAAGACCGCTGGCAGGCGGACGTTGGCTCCGGCACGAATGGCTGGGGGACAGCGGCATCGCCGGTGCTGTATGACGATCTGGTCCTGGTGAACGCCAGTGTGGAGAGTGAATCGCTCGTTGCGCTCGATCAAAAGTCGGGTGAAGAGCGGTGGCGTGTTGGCGGAATGAAAGAGTCGTGGAACACGCCGCAACTTGTCCGATCACCTGGCGGAGACGACGAACTGGTCATGGCCATCTTCGGTAAGGTACTCGGACTCGCGCCGGCGACTGGAAAACAACTCTGGTCGTGCAATACCGACATCACCTGGTACATGGTTCCCAGCATCGTCGCTGGTGACGGAGTTGCCTATTCGCTGGGCGGTCGTTCAGGTGTGGCCGGACTAGCGGTGAAGACCGGCGGGCAAGGCGATGTCACCGCGTCGCGACGTTTGTGGACCAGCAACAAGGGATCAAATGTTCCGTCGCCCGTGTATCAAGACGGCCACCTGTACTGGACGCACGATAAACTTGGAATTGCCTACTGCGCGAAAGCAGAGTCGGGCGAACTGGCATACGAGGAACGTCTGAATCGTTGTGGCGATGTGTACGCCTCGGCACTGCTCGCAGATGGCAAGGTGTACTACATCAATCGCGAAGGCCGTGTCTTCGTCGTCGCGGCGAAACCGGAATTTGAACTTCTTGCGACGAATGAGATGCGTGACGGCGGGCAGTTCAACGCGAGTCCGGCGGTGGACGGCCAGCGACTGTTGATTCGCTCGGACAAGTTTCTGTACTGCATCGGAAAGTGAGCCTGCTCGTGCGCGTGATGACTCAGATGCTGGGTGTGTTGGTCCTCATAAGTGCGATCGCGCCCTGTGCTGCGCAGTCGCCGGTAGCGGAAACCGCCACCGAGACCGCCCAGCGCCTCCCCAAGGTGGTCCTGGTCGGCGACTCGATTCGCCTCAGCTACACCGACGAGGTGCGCGAACTGCTGAAGGGCGAGGTCGAGCTCGTCAGTCCCGCAGCGAATGGCGGTGACAGTGCGAACGTGCTCAGACATCTTCAGCGATGGGTCATCGAACAGCAGCCTGATCTGGTGCATCTCAACTGCGGGATTCACGACACCAAGAAGTTTCACGCAACAGGCGAGCATCAGGTGTCGCCTGAGCAGTACGCGAACAATCTGCGTCAAATCGTCAAGATGATTCGTGAAGAGACGGACGCTCAGGTGGTGTTCGCGACGTCAACACCGATCCTGGATGAGCGCGCTGCCCAGGTCAGGAAAGAGCGAGACTACGCGCTGCTCAATGCCAGCATCCAGCAGTACAACCAGATTGCGGTCGACGTGATGCGCGAGCTCAAGGTACCGGTGAACGATCTGCACCGGCTGCTGGCCGTTCCGCCAGAAGGAATACAGCTGCCCGAATTGATCGTCACCGATGGGGTACATCTCACCGCAGCTGGTCAACAACTGCTGGCGGAACAGGTGGCCCGCGTGGTTCGCGAGCAGCTCAAGTGAGCCGATGACCTGGCGCACGCAGCGATTGCTACAAGAACGGAATTGGCTCCGGCTGCAGTGCCTGAATCACTTCGTTTGGGACACCGGACTGCAGTCTCAACTCGGCCGGATCAAGCAGCGTGCCGAGTACCGTGGAGATCAAATTGGGAATCCGGATCGGCGTTGAGTTTGGTTCCCCTGCATCCCGGGTCGATTGTCCGATCACCTGACCCATCGGCAGCCCACCGCCGGAAAGCAGCAGCGGCGCGAGACCGCCCCAGTGATCGCGGCCACCTCGGGCATTGATCTTGGGCGTGCGACCCATCTCACCGCAGCAGACCAGCAGGATGTCGTCGTCCAGTCCACGGTCATGGACATCTTCGATAAACGTTGAGATGGCATGATCGAACGGCACGCCCATGTACCGCATGCCTTCCTCGACCCCAGCGTTGTTCGCATCGGAGTGCATGTCCCACACGAAGTTGGTGGTCACGGTAACGAAGCCGCAACCACGCTCGCACAACCTTCGGGCCAGCAGCATCAGCTTGCCCAGCGTCTTGGCATTGTCGACGTAGCGTTCGTAGTTGTTCCATTTGCGGTTGATCTGCTCCGGACGCACCAGCGGGGCGGTGTCGTAGCGCGCGACGGTTTGTGGATCTTCCTGCGACAGGTCGAACGCTTCGGCCGTGCCACCAAGCATCGTGTCGTACGCTTGCTGCCGAATGCCGTCGAGTCCCTCCCAGCGGCCGTGTGCGTCCATCTCGCGACGCACGCGGTCGAGTTCGAGTAGCAGCGACCGACGATCATCGAGTCGCGCGGCTTCGATGTTGAGTTTGAGGTTATCCTTGGCTTCACCGCCGCCGCTGGGGGCAAACGGAGCGTAGCTCGATCCAAGCGGGCCGGTCGCTTCAAAGTCACCGAAGTTCTTGAAGGCCGGCATCGTCGACTCGTCGACCGCTTGCGGATACAGCGCGACGGTCGATGGCATCCCACTCGGACGATTCGCGCCAGCCACTCGGGCGTACAGCGCACTGATGTTCGCATTCGAGGAGGCCTTGCCAACGATGGGCTTGATGTCGTGATTGCCATCGCCGGTCTGGAAGGAGCGCACGATCGACAGTTTGTCTGTCAGGCTGGCAAGCCTGGGAAACGTGCCGCCGAAGGTGATGCCTGGCAGCTTGGTGCTGACTTCGCCGGTCGCACTGGCGATGCCAACCGGGGCTTCCATTTTGGGGTCGAATGTCTCGGTCTGACTCGGTCCGCCATGCATGAACACAAAGACGACCGACTTGGGATGCACCAGCGAACTGCCGAGCGCCTGCCGCGCCTGCAGCAGTTGTGGCAGTGCCAGTCCGCCCAGGGCGAGTTGGCCTACGCGGAGAAACTCGCGTCGCGATCCCTGCTGACGGGGTGATTGAAAGCTCAGCATTGGAGACCTCACGAAATCGGTGAACTATGGACGCCGCGCTCCGGCTAGTGCGACAATGACCACGATTCCCACAAACAGCAGGGGCCAACGAGGGAAGTCGGTTCCGTTCGAGGAGGGACTCAACGGGGACGCGGTGGCGAGGGCGGTCGGTTCCGTCGTTACCACAGTTTGCAGTGCAGGAGTGGACGAGGGGGCGTGGTTCTCTGAAGTCTGTCGCGTGTTTCCCTTAGGGATCGGCACGAGTTCGGGTTCTGTGGCCGGGGACTGTTTGCGGCTGCGCTGCAATCCCGAGTCGGGTGGCCCTTCATCCCCTTGAAACAGGGCTGCTTCCCAGTCCGTGGACAGGAGCAGATCGAACCCGGGGTTCTGTTCCTTCACCTGACAGGAACAGGCGCCAGCTAGGAAGTACGCCAGGTCGGCAATTGTCCCTGCATCAAGCTTCGTGGTCGGCATAATCTCCAGCGCTCGACCGCGTCCAAAGACCGGAATCAGCACCGGTTCGTCGGTCATGAAGACCTGAGGACGCGCGGCTGCCAGCAGTTGTAGAAACGCCCCTTCGCCGGCGGCATCGCGTTGAATCTTCAGCAGCGACATCTTCAGAGTGAGCGGAACCGACGAATACAGTTCGGAGCCGGGTTGGCCAATGCCGTCAGGAAATGGGATTTCATTGGAGAGCTTCTCCAACTGACTGGTGAGCAGTTCCTCGACCGCCTGCGTTCTCCCGGCATCCTTGCTCGCGATCAACAGCCATACACTCGCCTGACCTTTCTGCAATCGCTGAGTCAATTCCAGCCGAGCCGGCGAAGTGAACAGCGACTCGGTCGGCAGTTTCGCGAGCGCATCGGACCACAGGACCACCTGTTGTCCGCGCGACAGCCGAGTCAGCAGACGCACTTGGGGAGTTTCGCAAGGGCCGAGCTGCCGAATCTGGTCCGCGTGTTCTTCCGGAAGCGGCTGCCGCAGATCGATCACTTGGACTCGGCAGTTCGCTGTGCCCCCAGACAGGATCGATTGTGCCTGCAGTTCCTGCACCTGTCGGGTTTGGTCCTCCGTCAGGTCGGAGGCATGGACGACGAGCAGTTCGAGGTTGTCCGCTTGCCAACGTTCAAGTGCGTAGCGGAACACTGGGATGTTGCACGCGTCGGCACGAAGTGTGACGCTCAGCAGCAGGGTGGCCAAGAGCAGACGGAACGAGGTCGTCATTGCTTATCCCTTGCTCTGCTCGACGTACATCATCCGCAAATCATGCAAGGTCGCGCTGAGATGCTTCTCTTCTTCGGGCGTCAGATTGCCCTTTGTCTTTGCCTCCAGGATGCCGATCAGATCAATGAAGTGCTTCGCCAGCGGTAGCTCGCGCTGTGCCTTGCCATCGGGACCGGGCAACACGCCGAGCGCGAGGAGCGACTGCGAAGTGAGCAACTGAATCAACGTGCCGAACTGCGGCACCGGGAGATTCTCAAGCGCCTGAGCACGTTCATCGGCCAGATTTGTAGCTGGATCGACTTCGGGTTCTGGAGCAGGTTGGGTGTCGTCGGGCATGGGGGGACTAGGGGTGAGTGTCTAGGAATTGTTGGCTGTGGACCGAGGTCGTCCGGCGACCCCAACGACCGTCATTCAACGTAACAAAACTCGTTCGCGCTGAGCAGTGTTTGACACAAATCGGTGAGGGCCAGTTGATCGG
>JAGQQB010000178.1 GCA_020426425.1 Planctomycetaceae bacterium
TTTCGCATCGAAGAACGCCTTCATCTGGGAAAGATCGCCGGTCTTCATCCCCAACGTGAAGGCGCGCACGCGTTGTGCGGAACTTCCGTGCGTGAACTTCTCCTGCTCGACGTAGCCTTGCGCCGCCTCTTGAATTGCGTCGTCGCCGATTGCGTTGGCCGCATTCAGCCCTTCCTCAATGTCGCCCTGTTCGAGAATCTGCCGCTGATCGTGAGCATGGTGCGCCCACACGCCTGCGAGGAAGTCCGCCTGGAGTTCCAGTCGCACGCTCAGTTCGTTGGACTCGGTTTTACTGAGTCGCTGCTGCGCCTGATGCACCTGATCGGAAATGCCGAGCTGATTCTGTACATGATGCCCCACTTCGTGCGCGATGACATACGCCTGCGCGAAGTCCCCCGGGGCTCCGAACTTCTGGCTCAATTCCTCAAAGAACGCCAGGTCGATGTACACCCTCTGGTCGGCGGGACAGTAGAACGGTCCCATGCGGGCATCGCCAATACCGCAGCGGGTCGTCGTCTGCTGCGTGAACGCGGTCAGTGTGGTGGGCTGATACTCAGACTTGAGCTGCGTGCGGAACAGCTCGGTCCAGACATCCTCGGTACTGGCGAGAATCACACTGGAGAAGTCGAGTAACCGATCCTGTTCTGGCGACGTCTTGACCTCTCCTTCCGCCGGAGCGGCGGGAGCATTGGCCTGTTGCTGCTGCGCCACCTGCAGCACTTTGCGCAAGTCGCCACCCGAGAGGAAGAAGACCAGAATGAGCAGCAAAATGCCGCCTCCGCCACCCAGCGCCGCCCTCGGCATTCGCTGACCGCGCCGGTCATCGACATTCTCACTCCGCCGTTCCCCTTCCCAGCGAACCATGACGCACTCTTTCTTATCTGAATTGCTGCTGCCGTTGCCTGAACCGGACAATCCTGGCCGATCCAGCACGGCCTGGATGCCTGAGTGAAATCATTCCCGATTCGTCAGATGGCAACAAGTGACATTTCCTTGAAATGCCGGTTCCTTGGGCATCCTGACAACTGTTGTTGCAGGTCAGGGGACCGCCACTTGGCCCGTTTCGCAAGCCCCTACAATCGCTACGAACTGAGATCGGAACGGCACAGGTCAATCTGTCTGCTCGATGGCATCACGGACCGCGAATTGCCCGGTTCCGAAATTGACCGGAGGCCGAGGGCGAACTTAGCGTGGTCCAAAATCTCCACGCTTCAAGCCAGGTAGTTGATCGCGATGCCCTCCACCGCAGTCCAGTCAAAGCAATTCCGTCCCGCGACTGTGCCTGCGGGCCTGGCGGAATCATGGATTGAACTGGCGACGACAGTTGAGGAACTCCAGGCCCATCTAGCCGAGTGGGAGGATCTCACCTGTGAAGCGATAGAGATCAATGCCTATTACGAACCGTGGCTGCTCATTCCGGCGTTGCAGCACACCAGTGCCGGACTCGACGTCACGGTCGCCCTGATCTATCGCGCGATCCCGGAGCATAATGAGAAGCAACTGATCGGCCTGTTTCCGTTGGAGCGGCATCGACCGACACTCAGGCAGCCGTATCCTCAAGTCAGTCTCTGGCAGCATGACTACTGCTATCTGGCGACGCCGCTGATCCGTCGTGGATTTGCGGCGCAGTGCTGGGAATTGTTGCTGGACTGGCTGAAGACAGATCGGCACCTGGGAGGGGCACTCGACCTCTCGATGTTCCCCGCCGAAGGCCCAGTCTACCAGCATCTCGTCGATCAGATGCGGCAACGGCGATCGATCAGCTTCTGCTACGAGGTCTACACTCGCGCCTACTTCTGGCGCCGCGAGAACGGGGACAGCTACATCACAAACGCACTCTCCAGTCGCAAACAACGCGATCTGCGACGCAAGTGGCGACGGCTGGAAGACCTCGGCAAACTGGAGTTCCGTACGCTGTCCGAGCCCGCAGTTCTCGACCAGTGGATTGACGACTTCATACGACTGGAAGCGAGCGGCTGGAAAGGGGAACGCAGTACAGCGATCAACTGCAAGCCGGGCGGTCGCGAATGCATGACCTCGGCACTGCGAGATGCGTTCGCTCGGGGCCAACTGCTGCTGACAGGTCTGTTCCTCAACGATGAACCGATCGCGATGCGGTGTAGCTTCGTCACTGCGCCAGGATCCTTCTTCTTCAAGCCAGCCTACAACGAAGACTACGCGCAGTATTCTCCGGGCGTGCATGTGGAACTGGAAACAATCCGGCTGCTGCATGAACGAACTGCCATCTCGTGGATGGACTCTTGCACCAGTCCCGACAATGTGCTGCTGAATCAGATCTGGATGGAACGCCGCACCTACCAAACGCTGCTGATTGCCACCCGAGGTCTAACCGCCAGTTTCTGCCTGGGCGTGATTCGACCGGCTCTACGGTGGTTCAGTCGGTCGTTTCGCAAGGCGCGTATGAGCGTTGAACGTTGAGGGGCCGGAGACCTGCTGTTGCGAGAGGTGGGCTTGATGGACTTATTCGGTCCAGCGTCCCTGGACCACGCGGGCTTGGCCGCTGAGGTCGTTGACCGCGCCGACCTGCTGGAAACCGCGCTGAGTGAACAGGTTCATTGTCTCGGGCGCTTGCTCAGGAGAGAGTTCGAGCATCAGCCAGCCGCCGTCGTGAAGGTGATTGGGCGCCTGTTGAATCAATAGCCGAATGATGTCCAGGCCATCGGTTCCGCCATCGAGCGCACGCGTCGGTTCGTGCCGAACATCGGGGTCGAGCCCTGCCATTTCACCGGTGGTCACGTAGGGGGGATTGCTCACGATCAGATCGAAACGCGCGCCCTTGGGAAGCGGCTCGAACAGGTTGCCTTCGAGTAGCGAAACCCGCGATTCCATCCCATGACGCTCGATATTCTGCCGTGTGACCTTGGCTGTGGCCGGATGGAGTTCAACAGCCGTCACCTGTGACTTCCTGGCGTTCACGGCAATTGCGATCGCCACACAACCGGAGCCGGTGCAGAGATCGAGAATCTTTGGCTGCGGAAGTTCACGGGCGGCATCCAGGGCCGACATCACTAGCGTTTCAGTGTCCGGGCGGGGAATGAAGACATCCCGATTCACGACAAAATCGAGACTGAAGAACTCACGGTGCCCCACCAGATACGCCACTGGTTCGGCATTTACCCGGCGTTTCACAAGGTCTCGCATCACCGCCCGCTGCTGGTCCGTCAACGGTTGATCGTACTGCGTGTAAAGTTGAATGCGCTGGCAGCCACGCGCATGGGCCAGCAGCACTTCCGCATCGAGCCGGGGCGAGTCGCTGCCGTTCTTTTTGAAGTGGTCGATCGACCAGTCCAGCACTTTGCGGACGGTCCATTCGCCACTGGCCGTCGAATCAGCTGCTGTTTCCTCCGTG
Organism: Planctomycetaceae bacterium; assembly: GCA_020426425.1. Taxonomy (GTDB): domain Bacteria; phylum Planctomycetota; class Planctomycetia; order Planctomycetales; family Planctomycetaceae; genus JACKHO01. The sequence continues at coordinate 3,371 of JAGQQB010000178.1, forward strand.
GCCATATTGCCGATCCTTCCTGTCGCCATGCTCAGGCCGATCCATTCGCAGCAACCTACAGGCTACCCCCAGTCAACCGTTCCTGGCGATCAAACTCGAGCAGCCCCTCAACCAGTTCGTCCAGGTTTCCGAGCATGATTTGATCGATCTTGTACAACGTCAATCCGATGCGGTGGTCGGTCACGCGGCCCTGCGGGAAGTTGTAGGTCCGAATCCGTTCGCTGCGGTCACCCGAGCCAACCAGCGTGCGGCGATGCTCGGCCCGTTCCTCAGCCACACGCATCTGTTCGGCTTCCAGGATGCGTCCACGCAGCACGCGCATCGCCTTGGCTTTGTTTTTGTGCTGACTCTTCTCGTCCTGACACTTCACGACAATGCCGGTCGGCAAGTGCGTAATCCGAACGGCGCTTTCCGTCTTGTTGACCTTTTGTCCTCCCGGACCACCGGCGCGCATGGTGTCGATTTGCAGGTCTTCGTCGCGAATGTCGATTTCGACTTCCGACGCTTCGGGCAACACGGCGACGGTCGCGGCACTGGTATGGATGCGGCCTTGCGTTTCGGTCTCCGGCACACGCTGGACACGATGTCCACCGCTCTCGAACTGCAGTTCGTGGAACGCCCGTTCGCCGGTGATGGAGAAGACAATTTCTTTGAAGCCGCCAAGTTCCGCCTCGTGCGACTCCATCACCTCCATCTTCCAGCCGCGATTCTCGACGAAGCGGGAATACATGTTGAACAGATCGCCAGCGAACAGGGCCGCTTCATCTCCACCGGTGCCAGCCCGGATTTCCATGATTAGCCCACCCCGAGTGATCGAATCACCCGCAGTGACGATCTCTTCGAGTTCTTCCTGCAATTCCTCGCGCTGCGACTCGAGGGTCTTCAGCTCCTCCTTCGCATATTTGCGAGCGGCCGGGTCGGTCTCAGAGTCGACCATCTCTTCGGCGACTTCAATGTCGTCCAGCAGGGAGTTGAACCGACGCACCTGCTCGGCGACTTTGCGGAGGCCGCCGTACTCCCGCTGGATTTCGACCAGCTTGGAGACATTCGACAGCACTTCGGGATCCTGCAGTTGCGATTCCAACTCCTGGAATCGCCGCAACTTTTCCTGCAACGTGGGAAACATCATGGCATCTGCTCGCATATGAGATGGGGGCGTTCCTGGGTGACGAAACAGGGCGCGAGTTCCTCGGAGACGAACTCGAACACATCGTCAGCTAATGAAACGGCAGCGGCAGTGCACGGCGGACGAGCATGAAGTTTCCCATCCCTGAAACAGACCAAGGGACGCCCACCCCTGCAGGCGGCGCCCCTTGAGGACTTCGGACATGCGGACGAGGGATCTGTAGCTGCTCAGGCAGCTATTCGCCCTTCTTCGCCCAGCCATACTTCTTCTGGAACTTCTCGACGCGGCCAGCGGCATCGACATACTTCATCTTACCAGTGAAGAATGGATGCGAAGCCGAACTGATGTCGACCGTGATCAACGGATATTCCTGACCATCTTCCCACACGATCGTTTCCTTCGATCCCATCGTGGAACGGGTCAGGAACTTGTAGTCCGCACCGATGTCGTGAAACACGACCGGCCGGTAGTCAGGATGGATGCCTTCTTTCATCGCTCTTTCCGAAATATCCTTGGACAGAAAGGTTAAGCGGAGAAGAGTATCAGGTGATCTCAGGGATTTCCAGTGGACTTGCCTCAACGATTACGGAATTCACCGGGCTGAGGGCAACGCGACGAAGAAACCCCAGCAAACTCGTGACAGCAAAGAAGATGAGCATACGACTCCTCGACGAAGGTTCTGTGGCGGCGGGGATGAAGACGCCGGCCCAGTGGGAACTGGAGCACAACACAAGACGATAGGAAATGCACAGACATATCCATCGGCGTGCATGCACCCGTCAGAAGAGTCGGACATTCAGGGAAGAGGCGAACTCTACGATCGGTTTGCCAGATGTTGGGATGCTGCCGATTGTCCGGGTTGCGCCCCGAGCCCAAGGAAGAAGCCAGGAGTGAGGCAACGGACCCACTCCCGGCTGACGCGTGCATCGAGAACACGATCGCAACGGTTTAGAAATCAACCGCGAACCGGGTGCCGAGGATCCAGTAGTCTCCTGCCGTGTAGCCCGCCACAGCACGGTGATCGTCGATCGAACCGTAGATCGCGTTGAACTGCACCTTGGCGTAGGAGTTCCAGTGCCAATTCACCGCGAATGTCCCGCTGTGACCGACACCTCCAAAGATGTCGCCATCGCTTACGTCGAGGTAAGAGTAACGGGCCGCCACCTGCCATGCACCGGGGCCAATACCATGGCAGCCTTCAAGATGGTCCACATGAAAGAAGTTCCGCTTCACCTTGACCCGGTCCAACGTGCTCGTCGTGCGGTCGTAGGCCATGTGTTCCCCAGTCAAGAAGTACGAGGCGTAGAGGTACGCCCCATGGAAGAACACATCAGGATAGGCGTTGTGCCGCTGCATCCAGTTGACCTGGTATTCACCGCACAACTGGAAAGGACCTTCGTTGTAGATGAACTCCGCTCCCACAACTTCGTAGGCCTCAGCGCCACGAATTCGTCCAGTGTCGAGCCAGCGGCTGGTGCTCCGGGCTTCCGGTCGTGTGCGGAAGCGGCCTTCGTTGGAGTTGGTGACCGCACTATTGGCATCACCATCGGGATGTGCCGCCATACCTGAGAGGGCCAGATGCATGTAGCTGGACCCTTCACATTCGTAGTAGGGGCACATCGAGACGCGCGCGTTCGCGCTCAACTGGTAATGGTCGCCAATGTAGTGCCCGTCGTCCGTCACGTTCTCCAGGTTGTAGACCCCGTAACGCCAAGTGAACATCTCATCGTCGGTGTGGCCGTACATCGCCATGCCGAAGCGGCGGGCGTCTTCGTTGAATGCTTCGACCACGAACGGTCGTTCGAGAAAGACGTTGAACCGGCTGCTGTTCAGGTGATCCAAACCCAACGGACGCTTCTGAATCCCGATCAGGAACTCCTGATTGTTGGGCAGTTCCTTGAAGCCGATGTACACGTCCTTGAACTGAGGATCACCCACATCGTTGAAGTCAACCTGCATCCGCCACAGCATCGATTCCAGAAGATCCCCCTTGAATTCGAGCCGGACGCGACGGAACGCGAAGCGATCTTCAGGATCTTGCCCATACTGAGGATTCGGTGTCACGCCGTCGGCGAGAAACGGGGCAGAGTTTTCGAAGTACCCAATCCCGGGCGATGTGTCCGGAAACGCCCAGTGGTCCAGGTGAATCCGGCCCCCCAACTTGAAGGTCGGCTTCGACTTGGCCTCCTTTTCCTTCTCTTTGGCCTTCTCGTCCGACTTTTTCTTGTCGTCAGCCAGCTTCTCTTTGTGCTTCTCCCACTCCTCCTCGAGCGCCTTGAGCCGACGGCTCAACTCGTCTTCGGGAGCATCCTCGGTCGATGTTTCGAGGTAGTTGTCGATGTTCGGCAGCGGCGGCAGCAGTTCCTGTGCCTGCACACCGGTGACCAGCATTTGTGAGAAAATGACCAACCACGCCCAGCGTGTTGTCCTTGGCATTACGTGCGCTCCATCCCTGGTTGCATGGGTGCCAGCCGCCTGAGATTGACGATCAGCGAATCAAGTCGGAGTTCGAATCCCTTCGGTCCCCCGTAGTCTCTTGAATCGGACAACAGCACGTTAAGGGAATGTTAAGAGTCTCTGGCCGAACCATGCCACAAGAATCATGCGCGCCACAGTCCGTGCATCCAGAGCAATCCGTACAGTTTAGCCTCCAGGAACATCCGTTTTGGCGTCGCATCAACACGGCGGCATGTGATAACGTGGTGTCGATTGGTCATCGTCCCCAGAGTAATGATGGGAGCACGCGAGTGTTTTCACGCAGACAAGTCCTTCAGATTGGCGGTTTGGGCGTCGCCGGATTAGCGCTGGATCAACTCCTGCGGCTGGAGGCAGCGGCGGGAGTTGCCGGTTCCCGCAAGGCGATCGTCATGCTGCACCTGGATGGCGGGCCATCGCAGTTTGAATCGATTGATCCCAAACCGCTCGCTCCCATCGAGATTCGCGGCCCCTTCAGCCCGATTGCTACATCATTGCCCGGCCTGCAGATTT
>JAGQQB010000017.1 GCA_020426425.1 Planctomycetaceae bacterium
GGGGGCCAAGCCAATCTCGCGGCGGCTGGCCAGGGGGCAAGCGGTCGTCACCATGGCGACCGAGACAGCGCAGCTTGTTCGCGATCGCAAGCTTAGTAAAGGGGATGTGCTCGAAGTCGCTCGGCTGGCGGGGATCATGGCAACCAAGCAGACCGACAAACTGATTCCGCTGTGCCATTCGCTCGGGCTCGACAGTGCCGCCATCGACTTTGACTGGCTCACGCCGACTCAGCTGCGCATCACATCCACCGTCAGCATGCAGGGCAGAACCGGCGTCGAAATGGAAGCCCTCACAGCGGTCAGCATCGCCGCGCTCACTGTGTACGACATGTGCAAGGCGGTCGACCGGGCGATGGAGATTGGCCAGATCGTGCTGCTGGAAAAGCAGGGGGGCAAGAGCGGGCACTACGTGCGCTCAGTGAGCGAGTAGTTCAACTCGGCTTCGCTAGAAATCACGAAAGGGTCGAGATTCCGCGCCGGACTGGTCATCGTTTTGGGCATCATGAACGAATGCTCCGTCCGCGTCTGCCTCCACTGCTGGGCATGACTTGTGGTGGAACTCATTGTACTGAAGACTCACCAACCGATCAGAGGAGTTGCCATGCGGAATCTAAACAACTGGATCGTCGCCGGATTGATGGGACTATGTGGATGGCTGGAACCGTTCAGCGTCGCATCAGTCGGGCCAGGATCTGTGCGTGCCGATGACGTCCAGCCGACGGTCACCGGTGAGGGTGGCGTATCAACTTCCGAACCGAAATCCCGGCCAGTTGGCATTCGCGTCAGCAGCCCCGGCATGGACTCCCCGAACGCGAAGAAGATCGCCGATGTACTCGCACTGGAGACGCATCTGGAGTTTCCCGGGAATCCACTGGCGGATGTCGCTGACTTCATCAGCGAGCTGCACGAAATCCCGATCCTGCTCGACGAAGCCACTCTGGCTAGCGAAGGGGTCGCACCCGATACCGAAGTTCGCACGGTGATCTCACAGGTCAGCCTGCGCTCGGCCCTGAAGTTGGTGCTGGCCGATGTCGGGGGCGTGCCGCTCGACTACGTGATCGAAGATGAGGTCCTCAAGATCACCACGCGGGACCAGGCGGACCGCACTTACGAGACACACATCTACGATGTCCGCGCCCTGCAACTCGACGATCCCGAAACGCTGGTGCATGTGCTCAAGCACACCACGTCAGGCAGATGGAACGTGAACCAGGGAGACGCCCTCGGCGACATCAGCTACGTGCGCGGCAACTTCGTCATTCGCCAAACGCAACGGGTGCATCGAGAGATCGTCACCTTGCTGGAGGGTCTGGCCGATCATGTGCAGCAGGGAACTGGCGATGAGAATTGGCCCACACCGAAGGAACTTCCGGTGCGACCACCCACTCCCGAACTCGAACCAGTTCCGCCAATTCCTAACTTATACTAGCGCGTTGATTCTCCTCGTACCCAAGCTCCAGCTTGGGTACGCCCTCGCCACCAAGCTCTGCTTGGTCACTCTGGACGACATTTGCAAAGGACACCGACTCGGCACACGGGGAAGCAGAGCTTCCAGTCGAGTCGGTCCCCAAGCTGGAGCTTGGGGACCAGGAAACTTAAAACGTCGAGTAGTCACCGTGTGCGACCACTCGACGTTCTTGTTTGCAGACGTCGTCCCATCCGTTGCGGACGGCACTCGGAGAGTGCCTGCTACCGGATGGTGAACGTCTTTGGTTCCGCTTCCATTTCCGCTTCCCAGGCTTTGAGCCGTTCTTTCAGATCGGCGACGATCTCGGGGTGCGTGAAGCAGAGGTTGTGGCGTTCGCCGATGTCCTGGCTCAGATCGAAGAGCAGGTCCATCGTGCCGCCATCGTCGAGGTACTTCCATTGGCCGTGTCGGATGGCGCGCATCTTGCGATTCGAGCGATCGATCCGCCAGTAGAATGTCCGCTCCTGTTCGGGTTGTTCGCCGGTCAGAATCGGAATGAGGTTAATGCCGTCGAGCTTGTACCCCTCGGGTGGTTTCGCTCCGGCAGCAGCGGTGAACGTGGCGGTCAGATCCATGGTGATGGCCGCCTGATCTGTGACCTTCCCTTCGGGGAGTTTCTCCGGCCAGCGCATCAGGCAGGGAACGCGAATGCCTCCTTCCCACAAGGTCGCCTTGTGGTGAAACAGCGGCTGGTTATTGGCCCAGCGTTCGCCGCCGTTGTCGCTGGAGAAGACGAATAACGTATTGTCCGCGACGCCTGCGTCTTCGAGTTCCAGCATGATCATCCCCACGCCGAGATCGATCCGCTGCAGCATCTGCTTGTAGATCTCGCGGCTGCCCACGAGCATGTTCGCCTTGGTGACCTTCGGCGTCTCCGGAGCATCGGGCGGCTGGAATGGGGCATGCGTCGCCAGATGCGGGACATACAGGAAGAACGGCTTGTCGGCATTATCGCGGACAAATTTCGCCGCATGATGATTGATCAGATCGGTCAGGTATCCTTCTTCTTTGCTAATGTTCAGCCCGTCGCGCAGCGTGTAGGTGCCGTCGTAATAAATGTGGCGATAGTAGTCGGAGTGCCCGAGCAACTCGCCGAAGTACCGATGAAAGCCATGGTTCAGCGGGTTGTATTCATCGTCGTAGCCCAGATGCCACTTGCCGAAGGCGCCGCAAGTGTAGCCCGCCGCGCTCAGCATCTTGGCAATGCCAGGATGATCATTCGGCAGACCGATGCCATGATGCATGACGTCAATTGAAGTCCATTCGCCGTCAATCAAACGACGTCGTTCGGCGGTGTACCCCAGCGCCCATTCAAAGCCAACACGCTGCTGCCAGCGTCCGGTAATGAAGCCGCAACGTGTGGGGGAACAGACCGGGGCATTTGCATAGAAGCTTGTGAACTTCACCCCTTCGGAAGCCAGGCGATCGATGTGCGGGGTTTCGACATCACCTCCCATGCAACCGACATCGCCGTAACCCATGTCGTCAACGAGGACGAATACGATGTTGGGTGGCCGGTCGGCGAGGGTGGTCGTCGTACAAACCAACAGCAGCAGGCCCAGCAGCACTCGCATTCCCATCTGCATCGTCGTTCCTTTCGCAATCGCAGGCTCCAAATCGTGCAACGCGTAGGTTGGAGGCTGGGGTGAAGAATGTCCAGCGACCCGGCGCAAGCGACGATGGCGTCGCGCAGAGCGAACGAGTCCCACCACATGCAGACGCTCCCCGAGCCCGTTGCGCGAGCGTTCGAGTCAACCCTCGCGCGTGACGCCTGAGGCGATTCGAGTCTACCTGTCAAACTGCTTGCGAACGACGTCTTAGAAGCAGACTTGATTGCGCCCGGCGGACTTGGCTTCGTACAGCTTCTGATCGGCTGCGTCGAGCATCTCCTTAGGAGAGATCAGGTCGAGACCACTGGAGTGCGCGGCACCGATGCTCATGGTGAGGGAGACGGCTCCCTTCGAGGTCTCGAAGGGTTTCGAAGCCACCAGGTCGCGCAGGTCTTCGGCCAGTCTCAGCAGATCGTCGCGGCTAATCTCGACAGCCGCCAATGCAAACTCCTCGCCACCAAAGCGAGCGAGGACTTCATCGCCGCGAACGCGAACCTTAATGCGGCGGCAGAATCCAGTCAGCAACTCATCGCCAATGAGGTGACCGTATTTGTCGTTGACTTGCTTAAAATGATCCAGATCCATGAGCAGCAGGCCGAGTTGCCGGGCATGCCGGGACGAACGCAAGACCTCTCGCTGGAACGCATCTTCGAAATAGCGTCGATTGTACGTCTGCGTGAGCGCGTCGATGGTCATCATCTCGAAGACCGCTTCGTGGTACATCGCCTCGACATGATTGGACGCCAGGTACTTGAAGATGTGGAACCCAAGACGAATTTGATCGCCTGGTTTGAGTTCGTGGGTCGTCACGCGGACATCGTTGACGAAGGTGCCGTTCAGGCTGTTTAAGTCGGTGAGCACATGCCGGTCGCCGCGCCATTCAATTTTGCAATGATGGCGAGAGGTGTAGTCGTCCGGGAGTTCGCATTCACAATCGCTGCCACGTCCCAGCCGCACAGCCGGTTTGTCCAACGCAAATAGACTGCCACCGACCCCGGCAGGATAGATCCGGACGATGCACGCTCCGTTCGCGCATTCCGGTTGTCGAGAGCCAGAATATGGGATGTCTGTTTTCGTCTCAGGCAGCTGAAACATCGGGGAAGTACGAGGCATCAGAGCAATCTCATCAATTTGGCCCAGGGGAAGTGATCATCAATAACGTAGGCCATGATGTGATTCGGCAACGCTGAGGACCCGGCACGGAGATTGAATCGCCCCTGGCCGGTCCGGTCCTACCGATTACGCTGTCAACGACAGGTGCAGTTGGCACAGTTGCGTCGGCAACTCGAAGGCCCGGTGTGGTCTCCGTTGCACCGGGGGTTCTCAGCTGTTCGGTGGGGCTGATACTTGGCCAACACCGGGTGTGATCATTCGGCTCCCGTTGACGGCTCCGGCCTTTGCTCCGACTTCCGCTCCTGGCTACGGATCTCCAGCAACAGGGACAATGCTTGACGATAGCGCGGCGCTTCTTCGAGGGACTTGAGTACCTGGCGTTTGGCCTCAGCCCAGTGCTGTTGCTTCGCAAGTTGACGCGCGAGCCGGTAGTGCAGATCAGCGGGATCGTCGGGATCGAGGGCGAGGAGCGAGGCGAGTGCCGTCGCGGCGAGATCGGCATCACCGCTTGTTTCGGCCACATGAGCGATTGCCATGTGGGGTTGTGGAATCAGCGGCTTGATTCCGCGGAGCTTCAGTGCATAGCGCAGCGTAGCGTCCTGATCGTTCTCCTCGGCTGTGAGTTCGAGCAATCGCAGTAACGCGGCGGCGTGATCGTCATCACGCTCCACGAGTTGCTCCAGGACAGAACGTTCCGCTGCTGCATCGCCCACCTTGCGTTCAGCCTGGGCAAGCAGCCAGCTGATGCATTCTGCACCGGTTTCGTAGGGAAAGAGTTCATGTGCCGTCCGCAGGACTGGCAGTGCGAGATCCCAGCGTTCCAACCGCACAAGTGCCGCTGCGCATGCCTTGAGTCCCGGATAATTCGTGGGATGTTCTTTTGCCCATGTGGCGATGTCGCTCGCTGTGTTCAACTCCTGCGTCTGCAGATTCGGATTGGTCCAATCGACGTTCGTTCCGAAATCCTCAGCCAGCTTCCGGACATGGTCCGCAAAGCTTTCTTCAAGCAGCGGCAGTGGATCGGTATGTCGCGGCAGGGCCTCCTTGATCGCCATGCCAGCGGCGAGATCATCGAGCACCTTGAGCAGTGTGTCGAAGCCGTACTCGGCGATCAAATACTCAACCACCAACGATGATTCGTAGTAGGCAAATTGCAGATGCAACCCCGATTTGGGAGCTAGAAACGCACCACTCAAATCTCCAATCGCGGTCAGTTCGCCGCCAAGGATCATCTCTCGATAGATCGGGGTCAGCTGCTCGCCCCAAGAGGGGTCGCGTTGCCGTTCTTCGTAAACGGAGATCCCTTCGCTCAGCCAGCGCGGCATCCGGTTGTGCGTTTTGTTCAAAGTGATGACGTGCGCATACTCATGCCACAAGACCGATTCCAGATTGACCGGCGACGTGTTCTGTGATGCAGGACTGTTGGCAGTGATCACATTGCCGAAGCAGACGCCCAAGTATCCACCAGCGCCCGGCAATCCAAACGTGCGGACGGCGAAGTCGTTCGGATCGGGGAACAATTCGACAAGCGTTGGCTGCGCAAGTTGGACCTGATACTTCTGGCCCAGTTCGCTGCGAGCCGTTTCGAGCAACTCCAGGACGACAGCTCCATAAATGTCCGCCTCCCGCCGGTCCATACGGAGTCGGACTCCGTCCCCTTCCAATGTGGCGAAGCGGTCGAGTTCCGTCCGCAGCGTCAGCAGGTTGTACAGTTCGACATCGTAGGGATCGGACGCCGCCGCCAGATCGGCGAGTTCCCAACCCTCTTGCTCGTCCCCCAAACGCAACAGATCCTCCGCCGCCTGCTTCTGTGCGGGGAGATAGTTTGCCTCAAATTCCAGCGCCCGACGCTGATGGCTCAGCCCTTCAGCGAAGCGATACTTCTGTGAGAGTTCACGTCCAATGATGTGGTCGACGGCAGGATTATTTGACCACTTCGCGAGCGCCTGAGTCCGCAGCTCGGTCGCAAGGTCTGCGTCCCCCTGCAGCACGTTCAGCACCGACCAGAAGGCGAGCATCTCAGGGTGATGAGGGTTGATTTCGGCGAGTGCGTTGAGCTGCTTTTCCGCCTCAGCGTACTGTTCCGCTTCCAGTGCCCGGTCGACCACCCACAGCAAGGCGTCGGCATGATGCGGATTGAGTTCGAGCGTTTTCGTGACTGCGGTCGTGGCAGCTTGTCGATCTGATCCGAGTAGCGCCTGTCCAAGTCCGAAGTGGAAGTCTGGATCGTCGGGATGCCGCTCCAGTCCAGCCCGATACAAATCGGCGGCGAGTTGGAAGTCGCGTTTCGCCAGTGCCAAACGTCCAAGCGCCAATTGCGGTTCGCGATGCAGCGGGTTATTGCGTTGCGCCCGCTTGAAGAACGTATTCTGCACGTCCTTCGCGTCAGCGCCCCCGTGGAGTGCCCATTCCCCGAGGGTGACAAGATTGTCGGCATCGGTATAACGCCAGGGAGAGGCCTCGGCAAGTTTGCCAATCTCGATGGTCAGCGATTCGACCAGGTCAGCTTTGCCAGCGAGGGGGAGCACCTGCATCAACTGCCAGCGGAGTCGCACGCTCCAACTGTACTTTTCCATCGCGCTGGTCAGTGTAGTAGTTGCCCCGTCGTAGTTTCCCTGCGCGATCTGAGCGGCGGCCAGGATCTGATGCCACGACTCGCCATAGACGCCGCGCTCAATCGCCGCGTTCGTCAGTGCTTCACACTGTTGATAATCGCCCTTAAGCAGCAGTTGGCGGCAGTCATCAATCTCCGCCGCGCAGGCGGCTCCTCCCCCCAACAAACAGGCCAGCGACAATATCGTACGCACGATCGACATGGGGGCTCGACTCCGGCAGACAGGGTTCACTCACCACAGTCTACCGAAGAACGACGATGATGTCCCACCGATCAGGAGCGGCCTTGGATTATGCGATGCCTCTGATGCGTGGTGGTCACCACCTGCGAATCGAAAGCGGTGTCTTCAGTTCAACGCCAACGAGCCCCGGCAGGTCTCGGGCACGAGCCCCATCTGTCAGATGCACACTGGAGCGTGTGGCACTTCGTCGGTGTGCCCATTGTTCAATGGTGCGGCAGGCAGGAAGCTCTGCCCAGGCTCACCTGACTACCGACGTGCGACAACGCACAGCAACCGGAGCGGCTGTGCGTTGTCATTGCGTCGAATTGTCCAACATCTGCGGGAGCGACTACATCGCTCCGCCGCGGAAGCCTTGCGGGAAGTACCAGTTGAAGAACGCGCGGAATTCGCCGTCGAACTCTTGCTGACGTCCCGACAGGAATGGGAACGTGTAACCAGCGGTGGCACTCATCGTTGGCGAGAGCACGGCGGTGAGACCGACAGTGCCGTTGAGCGTGGACCGCTGGCTGCTGTCGTTCAGGCAGACAATCCCGGGGCCGCTGATCGTGTCGTAATTGTCGAGGTCCATGTTGTAGTGCATTTCGAAGATCGGCGCGATCTGCTTGATGAAGCCGAAACTGGGATAGATCCAGAAACCTAGACTCGCATCCATGTAGATGCGGTCGGGATCGTTGATCCGCCCGACTTGATTTAGCACGCCGTTGGGCCGGGTGAACTGGGCGTTGAAGTTCTGCCCACCCGCCTGATACTGCACATTCACATTCTCAAAACCGGTCACGCTGACGGCGTTGCCCGTCAGGTCGAAGTCTGCCTGCATGAAGCTCTGGAAGAACCACCGGGTGTGATGCGGCTCCCACAACAGCCCCAGGAACGGCATCAGGTGGATGGACTCGTTGGAGATTTCCATGAAGTCGCGTCCGGTGCCAGCATCGATCACCTCAATGTTGTTGGCCGTCGGCAGGCTGACTCCAGTACCGGCAGAGATCAGGGCATCGCCGTCATCGTACAACACATACTTGAAGTACGCGGTCAGGTCGCCCATCTCGGTCTGGTTGCCGTCAGAGATTGAGCCGGTGCTGAACTCGCTGTTAAGTGAGGCAGCAAAGGGAAAGCGGACTTCGAGCGATGCCTGATCATGGAAGAAGGTCTTTTCCACACCGGGGACATAGCGATTCACATGATCGCCATCCCGCCAGGCGACATTGTCGAAGTAGCTGTAGTTCAGGAACACGCGAGTCTTTGGCCGTGGGCTACCGTTCTCACCAATCTTCTGTCGACCGACCAGAGCGCCCGGCGTCTGTGGCAGGGTAATGGTGACCGCTGGCTGCGTGAAGGTGTACGCACCGGGAGTGAACTCGGTAATGGGTGTAATGACGTACTCGTAGCCGGCGTCGATCAGACCGTTCCCGTTGAAGTCAAATGGCTGATCGATGAACGGATCGAAGATGTTGTTGTTGTCCACGTCGACAAACTCGCCGACATCCGGCATGCCGTTCTGATTGAAGTCGGCGAACTCTTCGCCAAAGTCTGGGACGCCATTGTTGTTCAGATCAGTGTACTCAGGAACTTGTGCCGCAGAGATTGGCGTGGCTACAGTGTCCACGAGATCGGCAGTGTGCGGCGATGTCTGTGTCAGCGTGCCGCTCACGCCAGCAGCCGTTGTCGCCGCGAGTAAGGCGGCAATTTGTGCCTGCAGACCTGACTGATTCGCCAACGTGTTCGGTTCAACCGCTGCTGCGACAGAGCCTTGGACACCGGAGGTCAGGTAGTAGCCATTCGGATCGAGTGTGGGGAATTGATAGACGTTGGTCAGTTGTGGTGGTTGCCCAGGTTGCGGCGGTTCGCCAATCTCGTTCGCTGTCGCGACGACGAACGGAAAGAAGACCTGGAAGCCATTGGCCCCCTGAACCCCATCAATGGCAAACTGCATGCGTCCGGCAGGCGTCTGGTCGTAGGGTGTGATGATCGTGCTCCCGAGGCCGATCCCTTCGTATGTCGCATACCCTGGCGCGAAGTTGATAGGCGTTGGTCCGCCGCCCGGCGTGACGGAATAGATCTTTGCTGGCCCGGCTCCGAGGAAGTCGCCGATCATGTTTGGAGCGTACTGACCGAGGTAACCATCGGACCCACCGCCGCGTTGCATCGAATCGGCGAGTGCGGAGTTGTCGAACTGCGACTGGTCCAGAAAGTCCTGGTAGTTCGGCTGATTCTGTGGTTGCTGTGGCTGCTGCTGTGCGTTCGCAGAATTGGGTGTCGGCTGCGCAGGTTGCGATGGCGTACTTGGCCCCTGTTGTGGCTGTCCCTGCTGTGGTTGCGGCGGGACGTGTCCCTGCGGCATGGGAACCGGGGTTAGCGTCGGCGGGGCGTTGGGGGGACAATACTGCCCTCCTGGTGGTGCCCACTGACCCGGCGGGTAGTACGGCACTTGGCCGTAAGTTTGCGGATATGGCGACTGGGCGATCGCATGCGGCAATCCCCATTGGGCGGCCAATGCCGCCACCAGCAATACAAAACCGTTCTTTCGAGCCGTGATCGGCATCCCGCATCTCCCCCCAGAGAATCGACAATGTCGGTACAATCGGTCTCATCGACACAACCGGGGGTGGGTCTTAACGATTCTTCTATCTGCCAACATCACTTTACGGCTTCTGCCGGAACCTCGGAGATTACCCTCAAGACGTCGACTGGCTCATGCGCGGTTCGGTAATCCTCGACCAACTCGCTGGGTGCGAAGGCGGGACGCTGCTGAAAGAAGGTCGCCCGTTCAACGTCGTCGAGCACCCAGCGGACCAATTCGGCGATGGTCACTTGCGCATTGGGGCTGCCTGCATTGGCGTAACCATCTGCCGCACCGCGGAGACCCGTCAGCAATGAGCCGGTGAAGTGACCGCTCTGAGTCGCTTCGTTCTCCAATGCGACGGCGTTTTCACCGCTGACCGCACTGAAAACCATGATGCCTCGATCACGGAATTCCTTGCCGGCATTGGCGAGGCCGCTGTTCTCGTCATCTGTGGGCGGAAGATTCGCGCCTTCGTCGCTGAAACAGGTGTCGAGCACGAGCGCACATCGACAAGGAAGCGCGCCCAGCGCCGCATGGAGTTTCTCCGTGTCGAGTCGATGCTCATCCGCCGGCGGATTCCCGTCCCGCCAATCGTGCGTCACGAAACAATACCGATCCTCGTACATCGTGCCATGTCCTGAGAGGAACAGCACGCACAGGTCGGTCCGCGCGCTGATATTTGATTCAATGTCCTGCAGCGCCCCGAGGATGCCTGCGGTCGTGGCCTGCTGCCCGGTCAGCTCGCTGACCGAGGCCAGTTGGACCCGCGTTCCCCGCTGTTGCCGAAAGTGTTCCGCCAGTCGATGGGCATCCTGTTCGACAAACTGCAGTTTCCCGGTTGGATCGACTCCAGCGGCGACAAAGTGAATTCGCAGCGACTTTTCTGGCCGAGCGTTCGTTCGCAAGTACGATGTTGCCGACAGCGATGCACACAACGGATTCCCCTCGAACTCAATGCGGACCTGAACATCGACCAGTGGACCAGCCGGGCGATGCTCCCACTCCGCCCACGTTGGTCCCGTGCGAGTGGGCCGCCCCAAGGGGGTGTTGGCTGACATCGCCAGCCAGCGAAATGTCGATGGGGGGGACTGTGAGAGTTCGGCACGAATCGTGACCGCCCCAGTTGCATCAACGGGAGTCACTTCGGTGAGCGGCGGCGACACGATGCGGAGTGAGGGCAAATTCGACAGGCTGCTGAGTGTTGGTCGCTCCAGCGGAGGCGCAAAGGCAATGCCGAACAGGCTGCGGAGCAGTTGCCGATCTTCGAGTGCCTTTCGCAATTCGGCTCCGCCAACGACGAGCGGTGCCTCATCGCGACCTTTGCTCACCAGCCAACGGAGCATGCGGTCCCCTTCCAATAGCGGCGTCTGAAACGTTCCATCGGGCGCGACTGCGACCCATTCCTTACGTTGATCGACATGCAGCGTGACGATCGGCTCCCAACCGGGTGTGATGTATGCACAATGCGTTTCATCACCTCGCCGCCAGGTGACAATGCGGGGTTGGTTGAGTCGCGGCAGGTTCAGCAGTTCCAGCATCTCTGCGGGATTGCGTGTCACTTGCAGTCCCCTGGCCGTCGCACTGGCAACTTGCGTGATCGAATCTCCGATCGACAAGCCCCGCGACGCGGCGATGCTGTGCTCCTGCACCTGCTGCACCTGGAGTGCGTTGCCATCAATCGCAAGCTGCATCCCCCACGCCCGTGAACGCGCAAACTCCGCCTGTGGCGTATCGAAAATTCCTTTCAGACTCCAAGTCTTGGTCGCCCCATCGAGCGCGGTCGATGCAAGCACGTCCGATTGATGCCCTTGCGCCAAGGAGAGGATGTCGCTGCGATGATCACGAAAGTAACGCACGAGTTCGCACGCAGCGTTGTTGTCTGCCAGTTGATACACATAGATCCCCGCATCGGGATACGTGGTCCCGATGGCGATTCCCTGAACCTGTTGTTTTGCATCGCGCAGCCAGGCGTAGGTTGAGAGAGTCGACTGTCCGGCTAGCTCAATCTGGCAACGAGCTGCTCCATTCTGCTCGATGACCAGCCTGGTCGCATCGCGGAGCGGTCGGCTGCGGTCATCGACTCGCACCAGCGACAACCCTGGGGCGGCCAGGGGATCGAGCCACTTCGTGTCAGGGGGGCGAAAGAAGAACAAACCGCGAGCAAGATCGAAGGCAATGGCGTTGGATGCCTCTCCAGCTTGGGCGCGGCGCGTCTGTTCGACAGGATCAGCGTCGTTCGGAAACATTCCCAGCAGGAGATGCGCGTCGGGATCGTCAGCAAAGGCGAGTCGTTTCGGGACGATCAGGCGATGATCGATGTGCAGTGTGCGGCGCAGCGCGAGTTGGCCGTTCGTTTGATCAAGCCGAACGATCGTCAGTTGCGACGACGCACTGTTTCCGATCGCCAGCCAGTGGCCATTGGCCGAACAGGCGGCGACGCAGTCGTACGGCGTGCCAGTCATCTCGACCGGCAGTTCCTGAAGTGTCGCGGTCCCACTGCGGACAACGCGACTCTTCAGGATCGGCGTACTTCTGCTGTCGACTTCGGTGATGAGTTGTTCGCGCCCCGTGGGGAAGGCAATATCGGTCACAAGTTGCCCGCCTGTACGATGAGCCACCGGTTGAGTCGGTGCCGCCCCTTGCGGAAACGACCACGATGCGATCGCACCGGCTCCGGCCGCCCAGAGTTGCCCAGTGGCTCGATCAACCCGCAGTCGGCGCCAGAGGTGTGCTTTCGATCCTGACAGTGTCTGCGTGTTGTTGCCGCCAAGGTCGCAAGTACGAATCACCATGATGGGGCGTTGCCCTTGCGGTGTGTCGACGACATCGCGATCGACGTAAGCTACGAGTGATTCGTTAACGAAGACCGCCGACAAGAATGGCGGCGTCTTGTCACGGGTTTGCGCCGGTCGCAGCACGACGCTCTCTCCAGTCGCGATCGTCCAGACGCGGAGTTCGCCGTCGCTGGACATCGACAGGAGTTGACGACCCGACGACGAGAAATCGAGCGACAACACCTTGCTGATGTGTCCCGTCCGCGCTGGCGGTTCGGTCACAGATGCGAGGTCTTCGCAGTTGAGATCCTGCCCTGGTCGGGCGCGTGGCAGTACCTGTTCGTAGTCCCCAGTATTGGGCGACAACAGCACGATGTCTCCGTTGGCCGCCCGGAGTGATTCGCCACCAAGGGCGATTGTGCCATCGGTTGGTGAAATCGCCATTGCCGTCAATTCACCCCGATGATGCCGTCCGGTCTCCCAGAAAAGCTGCTGCACCCGGGTCGCCTGAATCTCACCGTTGCGTAAGTCTTCCACATGCCACACCTGGACGGTCTTATCGAGACCGGCGACGTATAGCAGTTGTCCATCGTTCGAAAACGCGAGCGCGGTGATCGGGGCGAGCGAGGCGCGGCCATCGATCAGTAGTTGTGGCGGAACCGGTTCGTCAGCATTCGCATCGCCGACGCAAAGTCCGAAGGCAGCAAGCCACAGGCTCACCACATAGCGTAACAGCCCGGTTTTTCGTGCTATCTGCATCCCGTGTGACCACAGGGATTTCAGGTCGTTCAACGATCTTCTCCATTTTTTCGGAAGATTACGTGAGCCAGTGCGTTGAATCTACCAATGGCGATGCATCATCGTAAGACATCGCGGTACGCGAACAACGAACCCTCACCTGGAGTTTTCCATGAATCGGATGCCCCTTCTGATCGTGTTCGGCTTGGTCGGGCTGGCTGGTCCTCTCCATGCTGACGACGTTTCCCTGGCTCAGCAGGCGACGGAAATCCTCAAACGCTCCTGCTACGAATGCCATGGTGTGCGGGATTACGGAGCAGGACTCGATGTGCTGAATCCCAACACACTGTTTGAAGATCGGGGCGCCAACACGCGACCGTATCTGTCCAAAGGGAACGCTGCCGGTTCGGCGATCTGGCGACAGATTGATTCCGGATTGATGCCGCCTGAGGATAACGAATTCAACATCCCGGCGCTGACCGCTTCCGAAAAGGCGACGATCAAACAGTGGATCGATGCCGGAGCGGCATTCCCGGAAGGGAACCAGGTTTTTGAACGCGAATTCGTCACCCGACAGCGGCTCGTGGAGATTATCGAGAATGACTTGCGGTCCCTTCGCTCGCGTCAGCAGGAAGTGCTGACGACCCGGTATTTCACCATTGCGAATCTGCACAACAACGGCACCGTGCCGGACGAAATGTTGATGTACGCCCGGGCCGCATTGTCCAAAGCAATGAACGCGATGTCGCAGGCGGCGACGATCATTCCGCCACGCATTGTCGATGCCGACGAGAACAGCGTGGTGCTGGCGGTGAATCTGGAAGATTACGGCTGGTCGCTCGACGACTGGTATCTGGTGATCAAGGATTACCCGTACACACTCGAACCTCGCAAATCTGCCGAACGGGCGGCCTACATGGCGATTGCCGGTTACTGGGGCGGAATTCAACAGGAACCCTGTATTCGCGTCGACTGGTTCGTGGCCCACGCAACCCGAGCGCCGTTGTACGACATTCTGATCAAGCATCCTCACACCTTGCAGGAACTCGCCATGCAGAATGGTGTGGATATTGAAGGGGATTTTGCGAAGCAACGATTGCTAAGGACCGGCGTGTTCGCGAGCGGTGTTTCTTCCCAGAACCGATTGATGGACCGGCATGCCTCGAAGTATGGCGCGTTCTGGCTGAGTTACGACTTCGCTCAAACCGCGAAGAGCAACATCGCCGTCTTCCCACTCGGACCGAATCGCCCGAATCATCCTTACCAGGAAGCCGCGTTCGAAGAAGCCGGTTCCGAAGTGGTCTACAGTCGTCCGAATGGACTGCATGGATACTTGATCGTGGACAACAAAGGACAGCGTATCTCTCGCGCTCCGGTATCGATTGTCGCCGACCACGTGACGGTCGACGGAGTACCGGAAGTGGTCAACGGGCTCTCTTGCATGGCGTGTCATACTGAGGGGATTCGCTCGTTCCAGAATCGCCTCCCCGGGGCGTACTTTGTCGACAATCCGGACGGAGAGGAGCATCTACTGAATCTGCTGAAGACGGAAGAAGAAGTCGAAGCCCGCATGACCGAAGACCGCGACCAGTACTTGCGGGCACTCGTTAAGACTGTCCAACCATTCTTCCCTGGCAAGAGCCTGGACGTGGATAGCGTCCGGCAATTGACGGAGCCGTGTTCGTTGATCGCCCGCAACTACTTCAAGGATCTCAACCCAATCACCGCCGCAGCAGAACTGGGGGAGAACTCACCCGATAAACTCGAAGCTCTGGGACGGACACTGCGACAACGTGGACTCTCCCCGTTCACTCAGGAGGGGGGCATCATCAAGCGACAGGTATGGCACGGCAAACTGCTGTATTACTCTGTGTTCCAAGAAACGGCCGAAGAATTGCTGATCGGCAAGCCGGTCCTCCCATAGGCCAGTGTGGGGACGGAGAATGTCTGCGGGCCAACCATAGTCGTGGATCGCTCCGCGATCCAACGCTGTCACAGCCGTGTGATCAACGGACCGCGTTCAATGCGATTCCGACGTCTAGGTAAATCACCATCAAGAGTACCACCCATGCAAGCCTGCCTGTTCATTCTGATCTGTTTCGCCGTGACACGCCCCTGTCAGGCGGAACCACCAGCGGCGATCAAGGCCTTGGCTGATCGCATCGCCAGTCATGTCCCTCCTGGAGAAGCGGTCAAGATCGAGCCGTTTCGCATCGTGACAACTGGGTTGCCAGAGCAGAACGTGTTTGGCAATCACCTCGCTGAAGAGTTGTTCCGGCAGTTGGCGACGCAGCACAAAGTCACACGCGGTCAGGAGTACTCGATTACCGGCACGGCCACGCGGATCAAGCTTGGTTATCAACTTGCAGCCAGGGTGACGAGTCCAGAGGGTCGCTCGTTTGATGTCCGCCCACTCAGTGCATTGGCCGATTTGCCGACAGTCGGCTTCGATCCACGCGAACAGCAGGCGGTGATTGAATCTATTTCGACAGTGTCTGTTACGACTGGACTAACCGCCGACTTCACGCCTCCGTCGGGACTCGCATACCCGCAGCAGCAGGAGTACATCGCGACTGGCTTCTCGCAGCAGTTGGCAGGTCTGGAGGCAACGCAAACCCCCGAAGGTCACACCTGCGTGCTCCTGGACGATGGCTATCTCAGTCCCGGAGGACAATCCAAATTCGCGATACGCATCTTGAGACGTCCGCCGGGCGGACTGTTCACGCCGGCAAGGGTAACGGCCGGCAGCGACGGGAAGCCGTTCGTCGAACTCTCCAAGGGAGATGTGATTCGCGTAGAAGTCCGCAATGATCGGGGCCTGCTCTCCGCCGCGCCAACGCAGAACACCGTTGGGGCGATGTTGTATGTCGATGGGGTCAGTTGGTTGCAGTATGCCGATCCGCAGGCGGCCCCATTTCACGGCGAACTGAATCCTACAATGAAGATGAACGTCCACCCCGGCAAGACGGCGGTGTTCCAGGGTTGGTATCTGGGTAATACCGAGTACCGGGAGTTCGAAGTCCGTGATCGCCTCGACCCTGCCGACGCGGCAACGCATCAGCCGTCGTTTGCGGGCATGGTCGGCTTGTTGCATGTGCAGATTTGCGAACAGGTGCCGCAAGGTCGGGGATTACATGTTCGCCCTGGAGCTGAGTTCTCTGATCAGGCACTCAAGCGAACGCAACTGATCTACTCCGATACGCCGGTGGCAGTGATCTCGGTACGGTTTCAGCATCCTGGCGCGCCGATGCCCTAGAGAATTCCACCGCAACGGTTGTGACGCCGTCGTTGCCCGGTATCCTCCAGCCATCGCTAGCGTGACTGACGCACACAAGTCAAAAAAGGCAACGCATGATCATTGATGCCCATCAGCACTTTTGGGAACTCGGTCGGTTTGACACTGCGTGGCTCGAAGAGCCGCAGCACAAGCCGATCTGTCGCAACTTCCTGCCGCCCGATCTGAAGCAGCGCATCGACCGGGTTGGGGTCGATAAGACGGTCTTCGTGCAGACGCAGCACAACGTGGAAGAGAACCGCTGGGTGCTCGAATTCACGAAAGAGCATCCCTGGATCGTTGGTGTCGTCGGTTGGGTGGATCTTGCCAGTCCGCAGTGCGAAGAGCAGGTGCTCGAATTCAAAGAGCATCCTCGGTTCGTCGGCGTGCGGCACATCACGCAAGGGGAATCGGACGACAACTTCATCGTCAGTCCAGATGTCCTGCGTGGATTGCATACGCTGGAACGCCATGGCGTCCCGTTCGATTTGTTGTTCTACGTGAAGCATCTACACCATGCGTCACGGCTGGGGAACGAGTTGCCGGAATTGAAGATGGTCATTGATCATCTTTCCAAGCCAGAGATTAAGGCGGGGCGGCTCGACAACTGGGAGACCAACTTCCGCGCAGCGGCGAAGTACCCGAACATCTTCTGCAAACTCTCGGGGATGATCACCGAAGCAGACTGGGCGAACTGGAAACCGGCCGACTTGCAGCCCTACATTGATGTCGCGCTGGAAGCATTCGGCCCGCAACGGTTGATGTTCGGCAGCGACTGGCCGGTGTGCGAACTCGCCGGGACGTATGACCAAGTGTACGAGACGCTGCAGACCTGTTTGGGTCAACTCTCCGAGAGTGAACGGGAGCAGATCTTCAGCAAGACGGCGATTGACTTCTACGGACTCAAGCTATGAGTGGATTCAGCGGCATTGCCCGACGATGTGTACCATGGTCGATTCTGTGCCTGCTCGCAATGGCGTTCATGGGAATGCCTGGCCGACCGGTACGAGCCAGCGAGCAACGGTGGAATGTCCTGTTCATCGCCGCCGATGATCTGCGGAATGATCTCGGTTGTCTGGGGCATCCAGACGTGCGGACGCCGCACCTCGATGCATTGGCCGCGCGCGGGCGCTTGTTCACAAGGGCGTATTGCCAGCAGGCGTTGTGCAATCCGTCGCGGGCGTCGCTGATGACCGGCCGACGGCCCGACACGCTCGGCATCTGGAACCTGC
>JAGQQB010000179.1 GCA_020426425.1 Planctomycetaceae bacterium
TCGACGCTGCGAACCACACGTGGCGACAGATCGGACAGGTCGTCGCCGGGGAGCCCGGCGCTGTCTATGTGAATTGACGACGGCAATCTGCGACCGCGTCACCCATAGTCGTTGATCGCTCCGCGATCAACCGCCAGTTCGAGCAGCAGCGTTAGGCGTTTGCCATCGCGACCAGTTTCTCAATGCCCCCAACCCATTGCGGGGGCACTCGCAAGACGCCATACGCTGCCAAGTTGGTGAGCGCCAGTTTCGCAACTGCGTGTGATCGCGGAGCGATCAACGACGATGGGCCGGTCAGCGTTTGCCGGTTGTCTCTTCCAACCGCATCAGCGAAAGCGACTTCTCGCTCGAGTTGATCTCGAACTTGAAGTTCCCCAGGAAGCTCATCCCCAGCAGTGGCTCCGCTTCCGCGGCGAGCGATTCGAGCACCACGCACTCGACGTTCTCGACGGTGAATTTGCCGACCTTCAGCGACGGAATCGTCTTCGGATACCCATAGATCTCGTCCCCGTTCGCGATCTTGAGGGTGATCGTTTCGTCTTCCTCCTCGTTCACCTTGATGCCGAGTTTCTGCGCCATCGCGAAGGGGAGTGAGACGAAACTGGCGCCCGAGTCGACCACCATCTGTTCCTGATGCTTGCCGTTCACAATGACAGCAACATGAAATGTGTTGCTCCCGGCATCCACCAGTGTGATCGTATCGGACTCCAGCGTCCCTTCCAGCCCTTCCAGCTTCTTGACATTCGCGGCGAAGGTCGTGCTGGGGCCGAGCTTGTAGTCCCGCCGTGCCGCCTTTGCGTAGGCGGCGATCGCCGATGTCACATTCTCATCCTGGGCCAGTTCCTCGTACTTCGCCGTCGTCTCCTCCACCAAAATTCGGGTGTCAAGAATCAGCTGCACGTACGATTCGCGTCCCTTCGAAAATTCCGCTTTCGTCGCGGCCAATTGCTCATCCATCTTGGATCGCTGCTGGTACATC
Source organism: Planctomycetaceae bacterium (assembly GCA_020426425.1). Taxonomy (GTDB): domain Bacteria; phylum Planctomycetota; class Planctomycetia; order Planctomycetales; family Planctomycetaceae; genus JACKHO01. The sequence goes on from JAGQQB010000179.1 coordinate 980, forward strand.
AGATCGACCTGCCCGGTCAGCGCGTTCACCGCCCCGACGATCCGATTGTATACGAACACGTCGTTGGGATTCGCATTCGCTAGTTGAGCATTCAGCGTCACCAGTTGCTGCTGCGCCTGCGTGAACTGCTGTTCGAACTGGGCGTACTGTTTTTCCATCAACGCGAGCTTGCGTCCGGTCGCCGTGATGTCCCGTTTGAGTGTGCCAAACTGCGTAACGTTCTTGGCCAGCGTCAGTTCCCCCGGCGGGACGATGTACGTCCCGGACACCGACAACCCCAGATCATCCACTGCCCGCTTCGCCGCCTGCAGATCCTCAGCCACCAACTGCGGTACACCAGTGAACAGACCGATCCCAACCAAGACCAACACGCGCATCAGATGCCCCCCGCTTGAACCTGCGAACCGATGTCCTATCCACCAGACGTCAGGATACCGCAACCGACATGGAATGGAAACAGGATCAGGATCCTGCACAAGGAATCGTCTCGGCTTTCCGCCTTCCATCAGTTGCAGTTTCCCGCTCAACCGCCGAAACTGATCCACTCGCCCTGATGCGAACACACCGCTGGATGCGTTTCTGTGCATCTGGCTCTGTTGCCTACCACATTGAATCGAACTGCTGAGGAGAGATTATGCGACGTTGGCTGGGACTGGTTGGAGCGTTGCTGCTGGGTGTTGCCCCCGTGCTGCAAGCACAGGAATTGCAGGTACCCGAGGGGTTTCGCCCCTTGCTGAATGCCAAGGACACCACCGGGTGGCATGGTATGCCCCACTTCGATCCTCGTAAGCTGGCCGCGATGTCGGAAGAAGAACGCGCTGCCCAGATCGATGAATGGAACAAAGGCGTGGCCGAGCACTGGTCCATCGTCGATGGAGCGGTCGTGAACGACGGACACGGTCCGTATCTGACCACCGACGAAAGCTTCACCGACTTCGAACTGCTGATCGACTACAAGACCGTAGCCAAGGCTGACAGCGGCATCTACCTCAAGAACACGCCCCAGGTGCAGATCTGGGATTCCACCGAAGAGGGCAAGTTCAAACTCGGGGCCGATAAAGGCTCGGGGGGACTGTGGAACAACAGTGCCGGCGCCCCCGGCAAAGACCCGGCCGTCCTGGCCGACAAGCCGTTCGGTGAATGGAACTCGTTCCGCATTTTGCAGGTGGGCGCTCGCACCAGCGTGTGGCTGAATGGTCAACTGGTCGTTGATCATGCCATCATGGAGAACTACTGGGATCGCGCCGCTCCGCTATTCCCCAATGGACAGATTCAACTGCAGACCCACGGCGGCGAGATCAGCTGGCGGAACATCTTCATCCGTGAGATTGGCTCCGATGAAGCGAATGACATCCTGCGGCAACACGCCGGTGACGGCTTCACCTCGCTGTTCAACGGCGAGAACCTCGATGGCTGGGACGGCGCGAACGCCAACTACGAAGTTGCCGAGGGTGCCATTCGCTGCAAAGCCGGACATGGCGGCGTGCTGTACACCAAGAACAAGTACGGCGACTTCCAGGCCTGTCTGCAGTTCAAGCTCCCCGAAGGGGGCAACAACGGCCTGGCGATTCGGTATCCCGGACAGGGCGATCCTGCCTACTCCGCGATGTGCGAACTCCAGGTGCTCGACTCCGAACATCCCAAGTACGCCAAGCTCGATGCCCGACAGTACCACGGCTCCGCTTACGGCATGATTCCCGCCCATCGGGGTTTCCTGCGTCCAACCGGCGAGTGGAACTTCCAGGTGGTGACAGTCAAAGGCTCGACCCTGAACGTCGAACTCAACGGCAACGTCATCCTCAGCGGAGATCTTGCCACCGTGACCGAGTACATGGCGAACAAAGAGCATCCCGGCAAGGACAATGCCGACGGCTACTTCGGCTTCGCTGGCCACGGCGATGCGGTGATGTTCCGTAATGTGGAGATCAAAGGGATCGAGTAGTCGTCATACGTCGGCCCGTGCATCTCGCGCACGGGCCGACGTAATCGTTTCACGGCAAGCCGCAGGCGTCGGTGTGCAGCGTCACAGAGTGTCGCCCGACTCTCCGAGTCGGGTTGAGTCCTACTTGATCGACGAACCTGGACTGGCGCATTGCTGACACACAGGGACTCGGCACGATTCGGTGAATCGTGCGACACTGGGCCTGCTCGCTTCTGCCGACGACACACCACTTCAATAGCCGTTCACAACAGCCGACGGCTGACCGCCCCTTACGTGGCGGAGTCCCCCTCGCTCATCCCGCCCTCGATGAGGGACTTCAGCGACTGTTGCAGTGAATCTTCCAGTGGCTGCCACTGATGCTTGATGGACTGCAGCCAGGCGGGCGATTCACGCATCGGCTCAGGTTCGCTCTCCTGCTCTCCGAGTACCACGGCGACCGCATTCGTGATTTGGTCGGCCGAGCCGCTCAGCCAGGTCACGTAGTGCTCCCCCATCGCGGCGAGCGCGTCGTTGTCCCTCGTGACCAGCGGTTGCGTCGGCGGCACGGGACGGGAGGGATCGTTGACGAGCAATTCCTCCGGAGCGGGCTGCGGCGCAGGTTGCACGACCAGCTCGTTCCCCTTCGGCAATCGCCCCAACGCGGTGATCAAACCGATGATCACACAACCAGCAATCGCCACCGCGAGCCAGCGGGCGAAGCCGTTCCCCATGTCGGCCGAACGCGGCGGCGCGACGATGGTGACTGGCCCGGTCGACTCCTGCGCGGCAGCGACGATCGTCTCAACCGAGCGCTCGGAACGCGGCTGCTCGGCCTCACTCCAGATCGGTAGCGTCTGCTCCAACAACCGAAAGTCCTGCCACGCGGCACGACAAGACTCCGCCGCACAGGTGCGTCCATGCTCGATGACATCGTTCGCTGGCGCAGCACGCTCCAGAATCGCCGTTTCCAGTGCTCTTTGAAATTCATTGCAGTTCATGATTCTGTTCCTCTGTAGGCCCCGTTTCCTCTGTCAACACCCTGGCAGATCCGAATGCTTCGAGATCACGCATCAGCACGATCTCGGAACCGTCAGTAGCTCTATAGGTCAGCCGATTTCCATCGAGTTCGACGATCTGAACGGAGTTTGCGGCCGTGTCGAGCATCTCCCCCCATCTCCACTTCAGGTTCTCCCAGATACCTACCCCCGGCAGAAGATCGGAACGAAACTTCAGTCGATCCCCTGTCACGCACCAATTCCCGGTGGCTGTCCCCTGGCCATTGGACCACGTCCACTTCATCGATCTGTCGCGTCGGAAATTCATCTGGATACCTAAGTCGTCTCGATGACCGACGACTCGCCATGTCCCCACTAACTGGCGTTCGGTCGCGTTGAGTGGCCGATGCCGATACGCCACCACCGTCACCACGGCACACAGCGACGCCACGATTAACCAACGCCACAATCGTCGGCCCTGTGGACCGGTCGATGGAACGCGACGATCGTCGTGCGTGGCAGGGACATCAGCGACGCGTGACTCGATCGGTCCATGCTGGGAAACGTCGTGCGTCATCGTTCCCCCTCCGCTTCATCAGATTGTCCCGCCGCATTCATTTCGGCGAGCGCTGAATCGTCCTCAGCAACGCGAACCATCGCCTGAGTCAGTCCATTCACATCGCGGCATACCAGTCGGTCATGGGTGAGCGAGATAATACGAATCTCGACCTCTTCCGAATCATACCAGCCCTTCATCAGCCGGATGAGCGTCTCTTGCCAACGGACTACCCTGCCAGAGTCGAACCTCACGCGCAGCACAAGTTGGTCCCCGCTCACGTGCCAATCCCCATGCACCTTGCCCGTATAAGCGACGTCCGACCACGTCACATCTCGACCGGGGCCAAACCACACTCTCGCTTCTTCGCCAGGTTCACCCTGCTCTGGCTTCCACTGTCCCACCAACTGCCGCTCCGTCGCATTCAGTGGCCGATATCGGTACGCCACCATTGCCGCAACGATGCACAGGAACGCAACCAGCGACCAGCGCAGCCACTTCCAACCAGATCCTGGCGGAATCACTTCTGGTTGTGCCGCCGCAACTGCTTCCATGTTCGCTGAGGAGTTGCTCATTCCTTTGGCTCCTCCACCCGAAAGAATGTTTCCCGTCTCCCGTCCGATGTGAGAATCACCAGTTCGACACCATTCACGGACAGGACTCGATCTGGCACAGGATTGGTTTGAGGACGCAGCCTCAAGAGCCGTGACCAGGATCTCAGCAGATCAGTGAATTCGAAGTCGTTGAGTGGAATGTGAAGCTGATCGCCACTAATCCACCACCGCGTCTCGAACTCTCCGGACTTGGGTGAGCGAATCACCACCGTCCGATCCTCGTGATACTCAAAGATCGTCCCGTTGTCGCCGTACTGGCTCTCGTAACGCCATGACCCGACCAGTTGTCGCTCCAGGGAATTCAATGGCCGCCAAACGAACGCCAACAAAGCAACGAGCAGTGGCAACGCGGTAGCGCCAACAAGCAACGTCCGCCCCGAGAGACGCGACGTCACCGCTGACTCAGATGCAATCGCCGTATCAGCCTGTTGCGACTCGCCGCTCATGCCTCCTCCTCCCCGTACCCGCGACTCCGCAAATACTCCGCCATCTCCTTCCGGGCGCGGAACAGCCAGGTCTTAACTGTCCCCTGCGGAATGTCCATCGCCTCGGCCACTTCGGCTACGCTGAGTTCCTGTTGATAGAACAGCACGAAGCAGTGCCGATGATCGTCTCGCAATTGCAGTAAACCTCGATCAATCTCCTCGGCCAGTCCGATTTCGGGCAGTTCCGCTGGCACCTCAAGATTCGGTTCACCGGTCGCGACCGGGAGCCGACCGCGTCGCGACAGATGCGTCCGACAGCGGTTCGACGCGATCTTCAGCACCCATGGCACCAGCGCCCTGGTGGGATCCCAACTATTCAGGTACTTCAGCGCCCTGACGAGTGACTCCTGGGCGACATCTTCGGCATCGTGCCGATTGCGGATGAGCTTCAGGCAGAGCGCAAAGACTCTGTTCTGGAACAGACGAACGAACTCCCCCTGAGCTGTGCGTTCTCCGTCCAGACAGCGCCGAACCAGTTCCGCTTGAGGATCAGCCACAATCTGGGTACTCACATGGGGCATTACCCTGGGAGTTGCGGTTTGGTTTCAGGTGGTTGGGGAGTTAGGGCCCCGTTGAACAACGAAACCCGAAGCGTTTGCGAGGGATCAATAGCACGTGAAAATGCCCCTCGCTGACGCTTCGGGTTATCTATCGTCTGGTTTTACAACAGGCTCCCAGGGACTAGCGAAAAGGCCAACGTGTGACGACCATCTCAGGCCATCGACACCTGGCTCCTAAAATTTCCACGCCCCGGCCGTCACTTCAACTGCGAGAAATACGCCTGCGCGATCGCCGGACAGGGAGTGCCGTAGGCTCGTTGCAGGGCGGATTCGATTCGTTCTCCATTGTTGAGTTCGTTCAGCAACGCTCCGAATTTCGCCGCGCCGCCGACCTTCAACAGGTACGCAGTGAGCGAATAGCCTACTGCCCCAATGGTTCCTGGTGAGAACGAGCCATCGCGGAAGATGTCGTCAGGACTCGCCACGGTCGGTGCCAATTGCGCCGCCGTCTGTTCCATTCCGCGGAAGTAACGCGATTGCGGGAATTTCGCGGCCGCCATCGACAATCCTAAGCCGCGCAACATCCACTCGGGGATATTCCCCCCACCCCGCCGCAAATACGCTCCGCCCAAGTGATCGATTAAGCTGACCTGCAAACTGGGAGTTTCGCCATCGGAGTCGTCCCCGAGATCCTGAAGCACGATATACGCATCTTCGTGGTTTCTGGTGACGTTCGAATGCCCCGTCATGTCCGCCGCAGCCCGCCGCCCTTCCACCGTTTCCACAAACTCGTCGTAGCTGAAACGGTCCTTCATCACAAAGACTGCCAGTCGACCGCGCCAGGGCGTCTGGGCCTTGTCGTTAAACAGCTTCTGCATGCCCTCGAGTTGTTCATCCGCCCATGTCTGTACTTCGCCCAATCGGGCGGCGGTCACGTTGCCCACCAGCAACATACGCTCGGTCGTGAGGACCTCCATCGTGTCGTTGGGAACCGCCTTCTTGAACTGCTCGCGAGAACGCTGATCGCGGTAGGCGTTGAACTCTTCGTTCGTCATCTTGCCGAACCGATCGGCGGCCATTTCCGCATCGGAGCGAATATAGGTCGCGATGTTTGTCCGGACGTCGGCCCCATCGAACTTGTTCCCTTCCTTGAACCACATCTTCAGATCTTCATAATTCTTTCGGGTGATGCGGGCCTGACTCTGCGGCATACGGGGGTTTTCCAGACCACCCACTAACCGGAAGAGGCGACTATTTTCCATGTCGCCCGGAATGATGACCGCCCCGCTGTCGCCCCCTTTCATGATGTCAAAGAACGACGCGACCGAAAGGCCGCCGTTCTGGCGATTCTCGTTGTGGCAATCCATGCACAAGTTCGCCATGAATGGAGCGATATCCCGCGTGAACGACACCTGTTCCTTTCCCGTCGCCTT
>JAGQQB010000180.1 GCA_020426425.1 Planctomycetaceae bacterium
GAGGGGGCCGGTATCGATGATGATGGCGTCGTCAGCTGGACGCAGTGGTGCGATGCTGCGTTCGGCATCGCGACGATCGCGTTCCTCAATCTGCTGGAGCAACGTGTCGAAATCGGTCGTCTGTTGATCGGCGGAGAGTTCACGGAATCGCCGCTGCGTGCGAATCCTCGCGTCGGCCGTCAGATAGAACTTGCACTCGGCACCAGGAAAGACCTCGGTCCCCTGATCGCGTCCTTCGCAGACGATGTCCTGCTGTCCAGCGATGCGGCGCTGTTCGGCGACAAGCGCATGTCGCACATCGGCATGCTGCGCGACGAGCGACGCAGCTTCCGTCACCGGTAGGGTGCGAATTTCCTGCGAGACATCCCGGTCACCCACGAATGTGCGACCATGACGAAAGGTGATTTCGGTTTGTCGAGCCAACCCGCTGACATCTGACTCCGCGTGAGGATCGAGTTCCGCTTCGAGCGCGAGGAGCGCGATGACCCGGTACATCGCCCCGGTGTCGAGATACTCGAAGCCAACCGCGGCGGCGACCGACCGCGCGGCGGTGCTTTTTCCGGTCCCGGCAGGTCCATCGATCGTCACAATCATGGTCGCGGTTGTTCCAACATGGGTGGCACTGTTGTGAGGGAGAATAGTCGGCTGGGAGGCGCGGAGCCAGCAGGCCCAGGGATCAGGTGTCGGGGATCAGGGGATCGGAGGATCAAGGACGGGGAATCGCCGAGCATTCTGGTTCGCCCCTCCACTCTCCATTCTCCACTCTCCACCGTTACCAGAATGCTTCAGGATGCTCGGCAACCGCTTCCCGGATGGGGGCATAGAACGTGTCTGGCTGCTCCGAATAGAAGATCGCTTGAGGGTCCAGGCCGAGTTGCTGATGTCGTTCAATCCGGTCGCGCACGGCGGGCCAGTCCGCCACTTGCGGGAGGACGCCGAGCCAGATGATGGCGATCACGGCCGACACGGCAGCCAGTCGCAGTGGGCGGGACAAGATCATTGGGAATTGATGACCTCGCGAGACATGATTTCTACACGGGCTTGAGGGAAAGTGAAGTCGAACATCAGATAGGCCATCGCCAGGGTGAGCACCAGATTCAGTGATTGTCCGCAGATGTAGAGGATCAGCGGCTTACCCCCTTTGAGGGTCTTGAACAGTTCAGCGAAGTTGGTGTCGAGACCGATCGCCACGAAGGCGAGGCAGAAGCACCAACTCCTGAGACCTTTGGTGACCGAGGTCACTTCACCGACGAGTTGCACACCTGCCGATCCTGAGTTGTAGAAGATCGAGGCCAGAATCGAGGCGAGCAGGAATCCGAGCACAAACTTGGGGAACCGCTTCCAAATCTCGCCGACGCCGGGTGTCGTCGCGGTGTCCACGTCTGACTTCTCAACATAGGCGACCCAATACATTGCCACACACAGGGAAACAACGCCGATCAGAATGTTCTGAATCATCTTGATCGTGGCGGCCACTTCCATCGCGGCTTTGTTGTCGAGCATCTCGCCCGCTGCGGCCACGGCTCCCGTCGCGTCGATCGTCCCGCCCATCCAGGCGCCGCCAACGGCATCACTAATCCCCAGCAATGTGATGATTTGCGGCATGACCACCATCATGATCACCGTGAACATCAGCGACATACTGATGGCGGCGGAGAGTTCTTCTTTCTTCGCTTTGCAGGCGGCGGCGGTCGCGATGGCGGCCGAGACCCCGCAGACCGACATGTCCGCCGAGATCACCATGTTAAGCGACTTCGACTCAATCTTGAGCACATACTGCCCGAACAGATACGTGCTGATGAGAACGATGGGTGTCACGATCCAAGCGACGCAGATGCCCGGCACACCGAGTGCCAACAGCTTCGAAAACAACACTTCAGCCCCGAGCAGCACCAGTCCGGTTTTGATGTAGTATTCCGTCCGCACACCGGGCTTGAGCCACTTCGGAGTGCCGATGGTGTTACTGATCAACAGCCCCACGAGCAGCGCCCAGAGCGCGTACTCCAGGTTGTAGTGCTTGATGGCCGACTGCGTTGAGAGCAGATAGGCGACGAGCGACAGGGCGTAGATGACGGGAAACGTCAGCCCAAACCACAGCACCGAATCGCCGCGAATTCCGCAACCAGCGGTGAACAGCACCCAGAGGAAGAGGCCGGCGCCCAGGATGCCCGGGAGGGCGGACCCTTTCTTACCCTGAAAGGCATCCAACGGCGAACTCTTCCATGTCTGCGGTTTGTCGACCCACAGCTTCAACGGATTCTTCAGCTTGAGTTCCGCAGGGGGCATTTCATTGTCGCTTGTCTCCACTGCGTCCGCGAAGAACGCTTGTTTGAGATCAGGGTTCGTCACCCAAATTCCCCACGCGGTCGCACAGAGCACAAACAGGCCCAGAAACACGGCGAGCCAGTCTTCCGAGAGTCGATACTGCGGTGGTGGTGTTGGCTGGGGAGTGTCGCTCATGGTGGATGTGATCCCGTGGGGATGGCAAGACTGCAAATTGAAAGCCGTCACGGCGTGTACGGCTCGACATCGAGATCCCGAACTTCTGTCGACGCCCCTTGCTGCATGAAATCAACGGCGATCAGAAGCCGCTTCTGACCACGTCGCTCGACAATGGTTCCCACGACTCCTGCCATGGGGCCGGAGCGGACTCGCACGGGATCGCCGGGGGACAACTGACCTTCGGGAGTCAGATCGACTCCGGCGGAGATCACCTGGCGAATCTGACGCAGGTCGTGAACGAGTTGCTGCGGTTCAGGAACATCGAGAGTTCGGGAGATGCAATTGGTCGACAGCGCGGTCTGGCGATCATCGGCAGTTCCAAACACGAAGACGTAGTTCGCGAACAGCAGATTGTACGAGGTGCGGAGTCGCCCGGCGGGCGAGCGATACTGGCGGGCGATGACTGGGGCGTAGAATCCAATGCGCGCCTTTTCGAGTCGCCGCATGAGATCCTTTTCGCGGCGGGCCATGGTGTACATCACCCACCAGTCGCCCGCGCCCGAATGCTCCTGATCGAGCAAGTCGGCGGGGTACAGATCGGTTTCCTTCCCGAGAATTGGCATGTTCGTGTTCTACTTAGTGGACTCTGTATTCAGTGCATCAGGATAGCGCTGCGGATTCCAATCTGCGGCGAGCGTCCTGAGTTTGTCCAAGACTTCCGGTGTGGTCGCGGTGGCGATGATCCCCGGCAGACGCAGCATGTCGGCCCGATCATCAAGCCACATCTCGTCGAAGTTCACCGGTTCACCACTGTGACACCAGATGCTCTCGCCGCCGAGGATGCGGGCCAGATGCAATGAGACAGGATAGTCGTACACGTTCGGTGTATGGATCAGCGAGCCGACGAACTCGCCGGTCGCCATCAGCGGGTAGATACTGCCAGGCATCTCGTCTGGTGCGAAGCCTTTGAGTCCCAATCCTGTCACGAGTGCGGCCCGCTCGGGGTCAGCAGTCTGAAAGCCGATTAGATAGACGTTGTTCTGCGCCGGCTCGGGAAGTTGTCGCACGGCGGGCATGGCCTCCAGGCACTCAAACGCTGGTTGCGAGGGAACATCGGGACCGCACTTGACGACATCGTCATAGGCCTGCACCCAGGTGCCGTGAGGACCGGCCTCGGGCGCGAAGACCAGCGAATAGACAAGCGTCGCCCGTGTGCGGACATGCAGCATCACCGCCCAGCCATCGCCACTGCGATCGCGAAACTGCTTCGTGCCGTCAATGGGATCGAGCGCGATGACATACTCACTGTCGCTGGCGAAGGCGGCGAGATCGCCGTTTTCCTCTTCGGCTTCAATCCGGCATTGGCGGAAGAGCGGCGAGCGATCCCGCAGGCCCGACACTAACAGTTCCTGCACGGTGATGTCGGCCAGCGTGAGGGCGTCGGTATTCGAATTGCCGGAAGTCTTCCCCTCCAGCGAGATATTGAACTTCCGCAACTGCCGCGCGATTGCGCCGCTCCAGCGGAGCAAATCGGGCGTGTGAGTTCGCAGTTCGGCGATCAATGCATCCAGGTCGACAGACATCGAAACGGTACCGGCAGGGTTGATGGGCAGAAGGCAGGCGGAGCAATTGCCACGTTGAATAGCTACAACGGCGCGGAGATTTCCAGCAGATCGACCGCCGGTTGATGGTTACAGAAAATGGTCGCGAGACGCCCATAGGTGGTCTCCCCTTCGGGCATCTTGAGAATGCGGGCGAGATCCGGTCCGGCCTCGACCTCGACGATCGCCTTGAGATCAATATGCCGCAACACATTGTGCGTGATGAGTACACGCCCCAGCGGAATCTCTCCGGAGAGAATCTGTTCGCGAACCGCGTCTGTTACGTACTGAAAGTGAAACCGAACCACACCGAACTGGACCGGGATGTCTGTCCCCGACCGCGTGAGGATGATCTTCCGACAATACAGATCGCCATCCAGGGATTCGTCGAGGACATGGACATCGACCGAGCAGTGATGGTACTCCTCCATCCTGACCGTCATGTGATGCTCATGTGCGAGCATCCGGCGATACGGTTCGGGAGTCTCCTCGTTCGGCACATGCCGCACAGCACGCACGAGCGGATCTGGTCCGGGAAAGAGACTGATGAGTTCCTGGAATTCTTCAACCGGAGTCACAACTGAGGTCCAGATCGAGGATACGGAAGCGGCGAACCCGCTGTTGCCAGACGGGGACGGCATAGTCTAAGGCAGCGACTGAGTGATCGCAAAGTGGGGAGTTGGCGGTTCGCCGTGGCTGTTGGCGAGATGTTGTCCCGGCCCGAATCGCAGCTGGTACGGACTGCAGACGCCGATCGGTTCGTCACCCGAACGCTTTGCGCAGCATGGCGAGGCTCTTAGGGATGGCGGTTTCGTGTGCTTCCTGACCTTCGAACTCCAGAGAGATGTAGCCCTGGTACTTCACGCCCCGCAAGATCTTAGCGACCTTGTCGTAGTCGATGTCGAGGGTGTACCAAGTCCCTCCGCCGAAGTAGGTCTTGGCCTGTACGAAGACCGCCTCTGGTGCAAGTTCGGCATACTGCTCGTACTGCTGCTCCAGGAAGTTCCCGGTATCGAGTGTCGCTCGCAGCCAGGGGGAGTCGATCGCGTTGATGACCTTGAGCACTCCGGCGGCGGTGCGGCCGAGCCCCCAGTGGTTCTCCAGCCCTAAGATAACTCCACACTCTTCCGCCTTCTTCAGGCATTTGGTCAATCCGTCGATGACCCAGGCGAACCCATCGTCGTCGGTGTAGCCCTCCAACCGGGGCTCGATCCCCTTGTTCGCCATCAACTCATCGAAGTTCTTACTCGTTCCCCAACGACCGGTGTTGACCCGGATCGTGGGGATCCCCATTGCGTAGGCCAGTTCAATACACCGGATCGTGTGATCCACGTTTTGTTGACGTACTTCGGGGTCCGGGGAGACGAAGGTCTGATGTGTGGAGAAGCCGCACAGGTCCAATCCATGCGAAAATGCTCGACGTTTGATCTGCTGCAAGGCGGCGTTCGAGTCGTCCTGCATTTGCACATGCAACACTTCGACGGCATCAAAGCCGGCTTCGGCGGCGAGATCGATGCACTCGATGATGCCCAGTTTCGTGTCTGGGCGGTAACGCCAGTAGGAATATGTGGAGACGCCAATGCGTGGCGCCCGGAGCGGGGGCTGAGTCGCCGCATCGTCCGCCATCGCTGGTAGAGTCGCCGCCCCGGCGAGCCAACTCGAAGATGCCAGTGCGGCGGTGTGCAGGAAGTCACGGCGTTGCATGGATGGGATTCCTTTGAAGTATCGCAATGTTCATCGCTCGTCTGCTAACCGAGGCGTTCGAGCAAAAGGACCGACGTGTCATCGTGTCGTCCCTGACCACGAGTGAACGCCTGCGAATCATCGAACAGCTTTTGCAGAGTTTCCGCAAGCGGCAATTCACGTGACTGGCGCATCGATTCCATCAGTCCTGACAGACCGAATTCCTCGTGCTGATCAGAGTTGCCTGGAAACGCTTCGATGATGCCATCGGTGTAGAGCAGCAAACGCGAGTTCTCCGGCAACGTCGCGCGGTGGGTTTCGTAGTCGGCCTCGGGCAGAATCCCGATGGGCAATCCAGCGGTTCCAGCATCACCGATGCTGTCAATGCTATTGTCTCCCAGTTGATGCAGCAGTGGCGCCTGATGCCCGGCCGACGCCCACAGGAACTCGTTGTTCCGAGGATTGAGGACCCCGTACAACAGCGTGATGAACCCCCCTTCGCTGTTGACGACGCTCTGCTGGCACAGCATTTGGTTCACGTAGCCCACAAAGTGGGCGGGATCGCGGAACTCGTCGTAGCGAATCATGCGAATCAGGGTGTGCATCGTCATGATCGACATGCAGGCTTTCATCCCGTGCCCCGAGGCATCTCCCACCAGCACGATGATGCTGTCATCTGGCAGCGTGAAGGCATCGTAGTAGTCGCCTCCAGCCATCGTGACTGGCTGCCCGCCAATCACGCGAATTTGAGATGACTCGTAGCGGGCGACAATCTGATAACCGTCGGGACACAGAATATCCTGCGGAATGATCGATTCCTGAAGTTGCCGCACCGAGTCGATTTCGCGGCGGAGCTTCTCAGCGATCAGGCGTTCTCGCTCTGCCTCAACCTGTCGCACGGCTCCTTCGATGACCGCATGCATCAGAAACATGAAGTCGCCGCCGCTGTCACGAATCAGGTAAGCCCGCAATCCGGCAGTCAAATACCGGGCTAGCCGGTAGACATCCTGAGGCATGCAGGCGGCAATGATTGGGCACTCGGGTCGGGCGGTATGAATGCGTTCGAAGTTCGCGAACGCCCGGTCATGATCAGGAAAACAGGTCGGCAGAACGATGGCGTCCCACTGTTGATTCGAGTCGACCAGCGCGAGGAACTGATCCTCCTGAGTCGTCACAACGACCCCATTTTCATCCACATTCAAATACAGGCGTAGGAGTTCCGCCTGAGCGGAGTCGTCCCAGCAGACGAGGATGCGCATGAAACCGGGGTAGGTTGAAACAGGCCGCAATGGATCGCCGGTTTCGCACTAAACCCAGGACGACACATCAGGCGGGAGAGTTGAAAGTTGCCGCCGAAGATAACAGCCCATCAGATCAGCCGCTACCAATGTCGCCAATTCGCCTGTACCTACGAAATGGCACGGAGCGACAGCGTCTTCTCATGCCAACTCACAACTGACTGCAATCAGTCCGGCTCAACGCATGGGCTACGGCACGCTGAGTTCGTTCACCACCGACCGCACACCTGGCTCCAGCCGTACGTAGGCAGCGGCGAGTTTCCGTTGATCTTCGTCTGCCACCTGGCCACGCAATGTTGCCTGCCCTTCGGCGTTGACCTC
>JAGQQB010000181.1 GCA_020426425.1 Planctomycetaceae bacterium
CTCGATGCAACGCGGTCTCACTCGAGCGCAATCCCGCGATGTTGATCGAAAGGCGATCGAAGAGTTGGGCTTCACCGGACTGGTGCTCATGGAGAACGCCGGTCGTGGTTGTGCGGAACTCTTGTTGCCCTACTCGCCGCGGCGCGTGGTCATTTGCTGTGGGCGCGGCAACAACGGAGGCGACGGATTCGTCATCGCCCGGCACTTGGCACTGCATGGCGTGGACGTCCACGTCTTGTTGCTGGGCAACACGCAGTCGTTGCGCGGGGATGCTCGCGCGAACTTTGAGATTGTCCAGCGGCTGAGGATTCCGTTCACCGCGACCGATGGGGCAGACTGCCAGCAATTGCGGTCGATCTGGGCGCGTGAACTGGCGAGCGCCGACTGGGTGGTCGACGCCCTGTTGGGGACAGGGACTCAGGGAGAGATCAATGAGCCTTACCGCACGGCGATCGAATTGATCAACGCCAGTGGCAAGAAAGTCCTCGCGGTTGATCTCCCCTCGGGTCTCGACTGCGATGCAGGCGAACCGCTTGGCATCTGCGTACGAGCTCAGCTGACCGGAACGTTCGTGGCCCGCAAGATCGGCTTTGACAATCCCGCGTCAGAGCAATGGACCGGCGACGTCAAGGTGCTGCACATCGGCGTGCCGCTTTCGGCGGTGAGCGAGTAAGCCGGTTGGCTGTTGGCCGTTAGCCGTTTGCAAGTGTGAGAGCAATTCTACTCCCTACTCCCCATCACCCACTCCCTACCCCTCACGTCCTGACCACGCCGGAGAGCCAGCCGACGTAGGCGCTGCTGGCGACCAGGGGCCACCAGACGGCTTGTTCGGGGGAGAGCAGGCCGGTTTGGCCGAGGGATTGACCGCCGATGGACAGGCCCATCAGGACGCTGAGTGTCACCATACACAATCCGATGTTGGTCACCTGTTGCATGGGTGAAGTTCGCTCCCGACGGACGATGAGTGGGATCACGGCGAAGATGCCGATCAGGTTCAGAATCGGACGGGTCAGCCGGGCGTGCAGATGGACCAGTTGTGCCCGGCGGGACATCATGCTGGCTGAGGGCTGTTGCAGCCGCCGGATCAGCTCCGGAGTGCCGACGAGTCGCGGACTCGAGTTCTGCCGACAGACTTGGTCAAAGGTGAGGTTGGCGGTAATGAACACATCGGTCCCGTTCTCTTGAGGGATCAACGCGTCTCGTCCCAGTTCAGTCAGTTCCAGTTGAGCCAGTGGCGGGGAGATGTTCGTCAACAGCCATCCGGCGGGGTTATCCCCCGCCTGCTTATAGAAGTAGGCATGCTCAGCCCGCAGCTTGAGGTAATCCCCCACCAGCGTCGGCGGGAGCAGGAACTCGGGTTTTTTGATGCACTGATCGCCCGGGATCGTGGAGGACCCAGAGACGAAGATCCACCACCGAGGATCATACTGCGGCTGAATCGCCTGTTCGTCATGCACTGTCTCGCCATGGTGTGTTTGCAGATACGGTGCGATGACAGGCAGGACTAACTCCTGGTTTGCGATTAGTAATGCATTGAGCACAAGTGCTCCCAGTGGCAGGGCGATGGTCCAGCGATACGTCGGCACACCGGCTGCCAGGACGGGGTGAATCTCCCCCTGTTTGAGCATCAGGGCCAAGGCACACAGTGCGGACAGCACAATAATCGTCGGCCCAGCGAGGTCGGCAATCATCGCCGACTGGTACAGGTAGCGTTCCCCCATGAGCAGGACCAGCTCGGTCACGCCTCCTTCGGTGCGGAGCTGAAAGTCGTCGAGGTTGGTGAACCCATCAATGATGATGAACAGCCCCAGCACCGCCACGGTGAAGACGAAGCAGACGTACAGAAACCGTTTCAGAAGATAGCGGTCGTACGTGGTCATGGGACGGACCGAGGGCCGGGACAGGGGAGTGGGGCGGTTTGGTAAAGGAAAACCGCTGCTGAGGTCAAGGTCTCCTGCGAATCCTGCCGCTCCTGCAAAGTGCGTGGCGACCTCGATGGAAACCGGTCTTTCCGCACATCTCCAACCGAACTAGACTGCCGCGCATGAGCGGTGGTCCCTCGTGCGCCCAGGGTACTTGGGTGGGGAGACTCTGTTCATGCCAGACACGACTGCGGACGACAAAGGATTGTCACCCCATGAATCGATGGACAATTTCCCGGCTAGCCGGGTGGAGTCTTGTACATGGTTGCCTGTTGGCCATGTCGGTCACTTTCGCCCAGGAAGCGACAATTCCCCGCGTAGCCAACAATGCCGGCGCTCCAATTCCCAGCCGGACCGGCGGCGCCGCGACTCCCGTCCAGTCTCAATTGCCACCGGGCATGGCGGCCCTGCTGCAGACGTGGGAACAGCATTCCGCGAGTGTGAATCGCCTGGAAGGGAGCTTTGAGCGTTACGACTACGACTCCGTCTTTCGCGTCGAGAAGCGAGCTATTGGCAACTACTATTTCGAGGCACCCGACAAGGGACGAATGGACTTTCTTAAGCCGAAGGAGATTCCTCAGGAACCGCATCAAGTCGGGGACATCAAGTATCAGGTTCAGGCGGATTACAACCAGTCTTGGATCTGCACGGGGGATCTGATTCTCGACATCAACCACGATGAGAAGACCTACAACCGCGTGCAGATTCCTCCGGAGTTTCGGGGGGAGAACATTGTCAACAGTCCGCTCCCATTCCTGTTCGGAATGAAAGCCAAGGTGATTCAGGAACGCTATCTGCTCGCCTTTGGCAGCATGCACGATCCGGCAAATGGACGGGTGCATATTGTCGCCGCTCCGTTAATGGAAGCGCAGCGAAGAGAGTATCGGCGAGCGGAAGTGTTGCTCGATGCGAAGACCTACTTGCCAACGGCTGTCAAGTTGTTTGGCACCTCCGGAAGCAAGGAAACCGTGTATGTGTTCACAAAGCACGATCCTCGGCGACTCCCGTGGGTGCCGACCTCCCCGTTTCGTGGCAGCATGCCCAATTCGTACAAGTTGCTCGATGATATCGCTGCTCCGCAGCAGCAGGGAGCAATGATTCCCAACGGACAGTTGCCCCGAGTGGCCGAAGGAGATGTCCCGCCTGGTCGGACTCAGATTCGCTAGCGGCATCCCCCGTTCGCCGCGAATGGCGGCTTCATTTGCAGTGACTTCCCCCCCTCTGTTTGTCCCGCTTCCTCTCATGGCAGTCCTGGTCTGGTAAGATGCCCGACCCGATTCTGGAGTGATCCTCATGCTTCGCCGTTCGCTTGTGCCCGCATTGCTGATTTCGCTGGGAGTTTGGACCGGACAAGTGGTGGCTCAGGAGACCACACCAACGGCGGAACAGCCGACGGCATCGTCAGTGGTGCGTGAGTCGCAGCCGGGGGGGCAAGAGTTCAACTCGGAGCAGCCCGCTGTTCCGCTCCTGGTGCCGATTCAGATTCCGACACCCGAGGCGGCACCGATTCCGAAACCATCGACCCCTGTCGCACCGGTCGCTCCACCAGCCGCGCCGCCATCGAAGCCTGTGATTCGTGAAGCTCCGCGCGTTGGGGTTCCCCGCTATCCCACGGCGCAGACCGTTGTTCCCATGAAGTACTTCGTGCCCGCGAAACATGACGAACCGACCGACGATGCGCTGGCGGCCCTCCGCAGCCGGTATGCGGAAATCATGGCTCGTCGCGCGTCGCTTATGACGGCCGAAGAACTAACGCGCAGTATCGAAGAGACGCAGCAGCAACTTGACGAGCGGCTCGCGCGGGAGGCGCTGGGCAATGTCGAAGAGGCTCTCCGCAAAATTGTCGCCGACTTCGCCGAGACCGCAGCCGGTCGCGATGCCGAACGGGTGCTGCAGGCGTTGACGACTCAGCAGGCCACAATCCAGCAGGGGGCAATCAGGGTGTCCCCATCACCAGTGCGGCGATAAACTGCCGGGCATGAACGCCCGCATCATCGCACTTGCTCTGGTCTTACTCATCCACTCGGGAGGCGAAGTCGCCGCTCAGAGAATCTGGCCGCAATTTCGCGGACCTGATGGCAATGGGGTGAGCAACGTCGACAGGGCGCCGCAGGAGTGGACGGAAAAGAAGGGGGTCGTCTGGAAGACGTTGTTACCCGGTCTGGGACACTCGTCTCCAGTGCACGACGGGACCACCATCTGGTTGACGACCGCGACACCGGACGGCAAATCGCTGGGAGCTCAATCGGTCTCCGCTGAGACGGGTGAGATTTTGCGGCAGGTGGTCGTCTTTCAGCCAGTCGAAGTCGAGGAGATCCATCACGACAATAGCTATGCCTCGCCCTCGCCAATTCTCGATTCCGGGCATGTGTACATTCACTTTGGCACCTATGGGACCGCGTGTCTCGATGCCCAGTCAGGCGAGGTGTTGTGGAAGAATGAGTCATATCACATTCAGCACGATGGCGGGCCAGGGAGCACGCCGGTACTGTTTGAAGATCGGCTGATCCTAACTTTTGATGGGGCCGACGCCCAATACGTTGTGGCGCTCGATACTGCAACCGGTGAGGAAATCTGGAAGCGGTCGCGGTCAGCGCCGTTTCGCGAGAATCCCACGACGCATCGCTCCTTCGCGACGCCGCTGCTCACCCAGCATGCCGGGCAGTGGCAGTTGATCAGTCCGGCGGCCGATCAGTGTCACGGGTACGATCCGCGCACCGGGGAAGAACTATGGCACATCCGATACGTGGGGTTCTCCACCGTTCCCAGACCCGTAGCCGATGAGCACGCGGCGTACTTGTGCACCGGGTTCTTCAAGCCCGATCTGTTGGCCGTGGGACTGGATGGTCGCGGCGACGTGACCGAGTCACACATTCGGTGGCAAACCGGCGGGCCGATCCCGGACACACCATCGCCGCTGCTCGTAGATGGGCGAGTCTACACGGTGACGAATCTTGGTATTGCCGCCTGTCACAATGCCGAAACTGGGAAGCGGGAGTGGGTGAAGCGACTCGGCGGTAACTACTCCGCATCGCCCTTGTTTGCCGCTGGGCGGGTCTACTTCTCCAGCGAAGAAGGGGTCACGCATGTCCTCGATCCCGCCGCCGATCCTCCCACGTCGAAAGCGAACAAGATCGAAGGAACGATCAAGGCCTCGTTGGCCTTAATCGGCGAAGACTTCCTGATCCGCACCGACACGGCGCTGTATCGCGTGCATGGGGTCGAGTGACGTAGTCCAGGGGACAGACGCATGACCGATTTGCATCTACGGCGTTGGTTGCCTGAGTTGCTGGGAATGTCCACTCAGAACAAGGTGCTCATGGATCGCGTCTGGCGCCGACTGTGGGGGAACTGATGAATTGGTACATCCTCACGGCGCTCGAAGTCTCCGTGATTCTCACCACGGTGCATGTGCTCGTCGTGGGGGGGATCGCGTTTCGGGTCGTGATGCAGAAGCCCGCGATCGGTGTCGCGCTTTCGTGGTTGGTCACGGTAGCAGTGTTTCCGGCTTTTGGGGCCGTGCTGTATTTGCTGGTGGGAGAGCGGCGTGTTGGGCAACGACGAGCGATGAGGATCGCCGAACGGCGGGCGGACAATGTGTGGCTTGCCACAATGGGGATTCATGGACGACTGCGGGAAGTCGACTGGAGTCGGCATCGTCGGGAAGCGCGGGCGATGCACGAAGTTGGCATGCGACTGGTCGGCGTACCAACCGTGTCAGGTAGCACCGGGGAACTTGTGTCGACCGCCGAGGAGATCCTGCGCGGAATCGCCGCCGACGTTGATGGGGCGACCTGCAGTGTGTTGATGGAGTTCTACATCTGGCATGCTGGTGGCCTGGCCGATGTAGTGGTCGCGGCGTTGGAGCGGGCAGCGCGGCGGGGGGTTGCATGTCGTGTGCTCGTGGATGCGATTGGTTCGCGTCCGTGGCTTAAGGGGGATCAGCCGCGCCGTCTCCGAGCGGCGGGAGTTCAGGTACGGGCTGCATTTCCCGCTGGGCTGTGGCATACGCTGTTTGCGCGAAACGACCTGCGTCTGCACCGCAAGATTGTCGTTATTGATGACCGCATCGCGTGGACCGGCAGCATGAATCTGGTCGATCCATGCCACTTCAAACAGGAGGCCAACGTTGGGCAGTGGATTGATGCGATGGCCAGAATCGAAGGGGCAGCGATCGCTCCGCTGGCGATGACGGTGATTGGCGATTGGACACTGGAGAGCGACGAAGCGATCGAGCCGATCGTGCAACAGGCAGGGTTGGATGTCGTCGAGCAGCAGGGGAACGGAGACGTGCAGGTGATTCCCTCTGGGCCTGCGGAATCGGATGATGGCCTGTTGCAGATGCTGCTGACGCTGATTCACTCCGCCCATGAAGAACTGGTGCTGACGACGCCATACTTCATCCCGGATGAGTCCCTAATGCGGGCGCTTCGCGGTGCGGCAGCCCGGGGCGTGGAGGTGCATCTGATTGTGCCGCAGAAAGTCGATTCAATTCTCGCCCACTACGCGAGCCGGTCCTACTTCGAGGAACTGATGCATGTTGGCGTGCGAGTTCATCTGTATCACGGCGGTCTGCTACACACGAAGTCGATCACTGTTGATCGGCGTCTGGCGATGTTCGGCACCGTGAATCTTGATATGCGCAGTCTCTGGTTGAACTATGAAGTCTCCCTGTTCCTGTATGGAGAATCGGTTGCTGGACCGCTCAGGGCACTGCAGTACAAGTACATGCTGGAGTGTCACGTCCTCGACATGGCCGTGTGGCAGCGACGTCCGCTATGGAACAAGATGCTGGAGAATGTACTGCGGCTGGCGAGTCCGCTGTTGTAACCTGTGTTCGTGCTGGGAGGACCGCAGAGTCGAGTCGACTCTCTGCGCTGGGGGCAACTTGCAGATATTGGCCGTAACCGATGCTGCCAGCGCTGGCTGCGTCGAACGGATCACATCGCCTCCGGCTTTGCAGGATATGACCACGATTCTCCCGATGCACTACTCACTGAATCGGCTGCTCTCGGGGAGGAGGGTGATGACCCCGTGAAAAGGGAGAACTATGCGCCCCGTTCGGCGAGTCTACGCAGCACTTCGGCACCGCGTTTAAGCGTGTCGTTGCTCGCCGCATACGAGATGCGGAAGTGCGTGTCACGCGGACTAAAGACGTTGCCGGGGATGATCAACAGGTTTTCGTCGATGGCCGCTTTGACAAACTCGGTGGCGGTTCCCCAGGGAGCGGGAAGGAACATGTAGAACGCCCCTTGGGCTCCCTGGATGTCGAAGTGCGACTGCAATTCAGATCGCATGAGATCACGCTTGTCGCGGTATTCGTCGACAAAACGGGACACATCGTAGTTCCACGCTTCGACACCCGCCCACTGCATCGGGTGTGGGGAGCAGACGAACG
>JAGQQB010000182.1 GCA_020426425.1 Planctomycetaceae bacterium
CCGGTATGGATCGTGAGAGTTGCTGGTGGTTGCCAGCACTCCGATTCGCCGTCGGGTGACTGCTGGGGCATGGCGAAAACTCTCATTCCAAGGGATCGTTTGGTCAACCGGACGCAAGACTGCCGCACTCTTCCGCACCGATTCGGCCCCACCGATGCGGCTGATTGGCTCCAATTACTCAAACGACACGCCCAGGAGTGAGTGCAGCACCAATAGGAACAGGCGGGCGTTGGCCATTTTGGAATAGTCGAACCCGAATTTCCCCTTGCTGCTGTACCACTTCGCGTCCGACGTCTTGAACGAGAAGGTGCCGCCGCCAATGGAGATGTGGTTCAGGGCCTCCCCTTCCACTCGTTCTTCCTTACCCTTTATGCGGAACTCCATGAAGCCGGGGCCGACCCGGACGGCATCGTTCTTGTTCACTTTGAACTCGACCGAGCCGTGCTTCTCCAACTCCGCCTGCAGGGCATCCAGCAGGAAGTTGCTCCAGGAGATCTCTCCCGAGAGCGCGAAATGGTAAGGATCCTTCCCCTTGGGCGTTCCCTGTTCCGAATTGAATTGCCCTTGCAGTTGGTACACCTTCTTACCGTTCGCATTCTCCCACCGATAGAAATACTGGGTTCCGGTGTAGACGCCGTTGTAGTAATGCCGAGTTTGGCCGGTGAACAGATCGACCGCGTCGGCGAACGGGAATAGCTCTTCCTGCGGATCGGCTTCGCGCCCTCCTTTGAGCGTATAGCGGGCCAGACCCTCCTTGCCCACAAACGAGCAGGTGTGCTGGAACCGGGTGAAGTAGTACACCAACGCCAGCCCGATCAGCGCAATGACACCCCCCAACACATTGCCGACGACGGCGTTGTCCGGGGCCAGCGACGTCATGGCAAAGTAGGTGCCCGCCCACAATCCGAGCGCGGTAATCAGTGCCACTACCATGCGGGGTGTCGCTCCCATGGGCTGCTTGTCGCTGGTGAGCGTGGAGTAGGCTGAGAGCAATTCGCCGATCTCTGTGGGTGGACCGGCAAAGAAGTCCATCTCAGGTGGAATCCGTTCATCAGCGTGGGTGAGCAATTCGCGCGGTGGCTTCCACGACTCAAAACCAAGGTCGTCCTGTTGCGTCATGCGAGGTCTCCAAGGAACTTGCCAGGTTGATGTCCGAGACCGCTGCCGGATCACCTGCCACGCACGGTAGATAGAGCCGCATCAGCGTGCAACAGAGAAGCCCGCCGCAGGCACTCGACGAGTGTCGTCCGCAGCAGTCGCCGCACGGTCGCCATGAACAGTCATGGATCGCTACGCTGCGTGATTCGTCAGGATGCCAATCAGCAGGAAGAGCACGATGAAGATTGCGGTGGTCACTGGAGCGGGATCAGGAATCGGACGGGCGGTGACGCTTGCATTGCTGCAGGCGAATTACCGTGTCGCGCTCGCTGGACGCCGGGCTGAGAAACTTGACGAGACGATCGCGCTGGCTGGCGACCTGGGGCAATATGCCATCGCCGTACCGACCGATGTGACCAACGAAGCCGCCGTCGCGGCACTGTTTGCCTCGGTCCAGGACCGGTTCGGTCGACTGGATCTGCTGTTCAATAACGCGGGGACCGGAGCCCCGGGAATTGACTTCGGCGAACTCACGCTCGATCAATGGCGCAACGTGGTTGATGTCAACCTCACGGGTCCGTTTCTGTGCGCCCGGGAGGCCTTCCGCCAGATGAAATCGCAACAGCCGCAGGGAGGCCGCATCATCAATAACGGTTCGATCTCGGCCACCGCCCCGCGTCCCAACTCCGCTCCCTACACCGCGACCAAGCACGCCGTCACCGGGCTGACCAAATCCCTCGCTCTCGATGGCCGAGCGTACAACATCGCCTGTGGACAAATCGATATCGGCAACGCCGAAACTGACATGGCCGCCCGCATGAAAACCGGCGTCCCCCAAGCTGACGGCTCCATCCGGGCCGAACCAACCATGCCCGTCGCCCATGTCGCCGAAGCCGTCCTGCACATGGCCCAACTGCCGTTGGAAGCAAACATCTTGCAGTTGACAATCACGGCCACGCACATGCCGTTTGTCGGCCGGGGGTGAGGGAGTACAGTCGTGCGGCATGCACACCCTTCGCCAGATTGCCGCAGCCGCTGTCCAGTGTGCTGACGGTCTGGATGCAATGCTCAATCGGTCAGTCCCGACTTGAACGCAACTCTCCTCACTTTGCGCAATTCTAATCGTTCAAACGCAGGGGCGTTCAGGACTTGATGAATCCGTCGCGACCTCCGCAATTGTAAAGAACGGATGCAGAAGAGTTCTCAACCTGTCGAGCGGCTTCCCCGATATAGGATGTGATGATGCACCAGCGAAGCAGTCAGCCCGCCGCTCAGAATTCCAGCGAATCTGCGTCATTGCGACCCCATCCAGGTTTTGGAGGCACGCGTGATCTGCGCCGTCGGGAACATTTGGGTAGCCGTGAACAGGCCAACGGATAGAATCTCCGACTCAGGAACTTCCGGGCTGTGCCTGCGCCCCTTGGGAGCGTTGACGAACACAGAGAATTACGATGACCAATGAAACTCCCTTTGACCTGGAACGCATGGCATGGCTGCTGGAGTCCCTTGCACGGGAGATGGGACGCGATCCGCAACGCGGCGAGCTGCGCCGTGCATTGGAGGAATCGCGTGCCGCGTTAAGTCTGGACCATGCTGGCCAATGGTGGAAACCGCTGATTGAGTCGGGCGGTTCACAAGGACTCCATTTGCGACTGGTCGATTGTCAGTCGACCGAGTTGGAGAGCATGCTGCTCGATGGGGGCCGCGCCATCGCGATAGGCCGTACAGAAGGACTCGTGGCATTGAAGTCCGGACGTCGGGGGCGATTTCATGTGACGTCCCCTCGTAGTTCCGTGCACATGACCTCTGCCGAACTGGAAACGGCGCTCATCCCGATTGATGAAACAGGGCGTATCCGTGTCCTGTTGGCGATTCCCGTACCTACCGGCGAACAACTGGAGCCGGCGACTCCGTTATCGCGGTTATACGCACTGCTGCAGCCGGAATTGACCGATGTCTGGACCGTATTGGTGTTTTCGCTGGTTGCCGGACTGCTGGGACTGGCGACGCCGCTGGCCGTGGAAGCTTTGGTGAACACCGTTTCCTTCGGCAAGCTGTTTCAGCCGGTTGTGGTGCTGTCGATTATGCTGATGGCGTTCCTCTCCTTTGCCGGCGCGATCAAAGCGTTGCAGACGCTGGTGGTGGATCTCCTGCAGCGACGATTGTTTGCCCGCGTCATGGGAGATCTTGCCTATCGGCTACCACGGACGCCAATTGAAGGCTTCGATTCGAACTCCGGACGAGAGTTGGTGAATCGATTCATGGAAATTGTCACCGTGCAAAAGGTGGTGGCTCAGTTCCTGCTGGACGGCCTGTCGCTCGTACTCGCGACATTCATCGGGATGGCCGTGCTTGGCTTTTATCATCCTTGGCTGCTCGGTTTTGATTTGCTGCTGATTTTGCTGATTTTCGCCGGCCTCATGATTCTCGGCCGCGGAGCGGTGCAAACGAGCATCAAAGAGTCGAAGACGAAGTATCAGGCACTCGCCTGGATCGAAGATGTCGCCGGGAGTCCGCTCGCGTTTCGATTGGGCGGGGCGAGCGAGTTTGTCCTCGAACGGACCGACAAGCTGACGCATAATTACCTCACCGCGCGTCGCAAGCACTTTAGTGTGCTCTACCGACAAATCCTGTTTGCGTTGGGAGTGCAGGCGCTGGCCAGTACAGTGCTCCTGGGGCTTGGCGGCTGGCTGGTCATCAATCAGCAGTTGTCGCTCGGGCAGTTGGTGGCATCTGAACTCATCGTGACCACAATCGTCGGCGCATTTGCCAAATTGGGCAAACACCTGGAGGCGTATTACGACGTGATGGCCGCCGTAGACAAACTCGGCGCGTTGTTCGACTTGCCAATCGAACGACAGGGCGGGTTACTGAGTTTTTCCACCGAACAACCCGTGGAAGTCGACGTCAATTCGATTTCGGCCAGTTCCGCAGACGGGGAAATT
The DNA here is from genome assembly GCA_020426425.1 of Planctomycetaceae bacterium. Taxonomy (GTDB): domain Bacteria; phylum Planctomycetota; class Planctomycetia; order Planctomycetales; family Planctomycetaceae; genus JACKHO01. Next base: position 4,044 of record JAGQQB010000182.1, read on the forward strand.
GTGTTGGCGGACCTGAGCCTGCATCTCAAGCCGGGAGCGAAAACGGTACTGACCGGCCCGAGCGGTTCCGGAAAGAGCCTGCTGCTGGAATTGCTCTTCGGGCTCCGCTGGCCGGAGTCGGGGCACATCAGCATCAATGATGTCGACATCCGCAACTACCGTCCGGAGGTTTTGCGGCGACACATTTCGTTGGTCCGCGACGTTGAGGTCTTTGAAGCGACTGTGGCGGAGAATGTCCATCTCGGCCGCCGCGAGATTTCAGACGCCGATGTACGTCAGGCATTAGACGACGTGGGACTGCTCGAGGACATTTTGAGTCTGCCAGAGGGGACCCAGTCGACGCTGAATGCCGTTGGCGCGCCACTCACGCAAAATCAGTTGCGAAAACTGATGCTCGCCCGAGCGATCGTCAGCCGACCACACTTGCTTCTGATCGATGGACTGCTTGACGCCCTGCCAGATCAGTCCGCTCGGGATCTGGCGACGTTGATCAGCCGGACGGATCAACCTTGGACCCTGGTGCTGGTCTCCGGCCACGAACAATTGCGTCAGGGACTGCGGCAAGTGGAACTGACGAAGCGACGCCCTAAGAAAGCACAGGAGCAGGAACATGTCGGTTGACCAACAGCGGCCCTATCCACAATCGGCGATAGCCCCCAGTCGGGAATTGAGTGTCGCTGCGTATAGCGAGCAATTCTTGCCGGCACTGCGTCTGGCACGCTCGTCGCGGATGGCGTATCGCATTGCGCGCGTGTTGTTCGTCATGTTGGGAGTGACCATCGTCCTGATGGCTTTTGCCCCCTGGCAGCAGTCGGTCCCGGGGACGGGCAACGTTGTGGCCTACGCACCGAGCGAGCGACAGCAGGTGATTCAGTCACCCATCAAGGGCCGCATCGAACAGTTCGCCCCGGGACTGGTCGAAAATGCGTTTGTGAAAAAGGGGGATTTCATTGCGCAGGTGGTTGACCTCGACGAAGGTTATTCCGGTCGCCTGCAACAACAGTTGCTCAACTCGCGACAATCGGCGATGGCCGCTCACCAGCAATTGGAACAGGCACACAGTGCGGTCGACTCAGCACATCTCGTGGTCGAATCACTTCAGGCCCAGGTCGTGGCGTACTCCAAGGTGAAATCAGAAACGATTGCCGCCCAAGATGCGTTTGTGGAATTTGCTGAGAAGAAAGTCTTCGGTACCGAGCAACAAGTGTTCGAATACAAGTCCGCACTACCGCAGTTGGAGGCGGAACAGGAACGAATGCGAGTCTTGTACGAAGAAGGCAACATTGCTCTGCAGAAAGTGCAGGAAGTGGAAGCAAAACTCAAAGCGCAGCAGGCGAAGGTTGCTAAGGCACAGGCCGACTTCGAGGCGGCCCAGTCGGAGCTGATGGGCAAGAAGAGTGAGCGCGAGGCAAAGATTCAGGAAGCACAGGTCAAGATTGACTACGCCGAGGCGGAACTCAGCAAGGCGAGCCAGAACGTGGCCAAGGCCAAGCAGGATGTTGCCAAGTCCATGCAAGAGGCTCAAAAGGCCGAAAAAGAGGTCCTTGAGGCCGAGACGAAGCTGGCTCGCCAGGAGACCCAGGTCATCACCGCTCCCTTTGACGGATATGTGGTTCAAATCAGCCCCAACGCCGGTTCCGGCGTCCTGAAGGAAGGGGACGCGATTTGCACGATTGTTCCAGCCACGAAAGAGCGAGCTGTCCAAGTATGGGTCAGCGGAAACGATGCCCCGCTCATCCAGCCAGGTCGTCATGTCCGATTGCAGTTCGAGGGCTGGCCTGCCTTGCAGTTCGCCGGTTGGCCATCGGTCGCTGTGGGCACCTTTGGCGGGACAGTCGTCTCGATTGACGCCACGGACAACGGCAAGGGGAAATTTCGGCTGATAGTGCGACCTGATCGGAATGATGATCCTTGGCCGGAGGATCGCTACCTGCGCCAGGGGGTCCGGGCAAATGCCTGGGTGTTGCTCAATCGAGTGCCAATCTGGTTCGAGTTTTGGCGAAAGCTCAACGGGTTCCCGCCGGTCGTCTCCGAGGCAGAACCGGACGAAGACGCCAAAAAAAGCAAACCGCCTAAAGTGCCGAAGTAGGGCGTGGACAGCGTGTTCACTGCTGGACAGGGCACGCTATGGCTGAGGCGTTCTGGGAACGCCCCACCGCAGGCCCCCGTGAAGATTCCGGTTCCATCAGCCGGTAAACCTTGCCGAGTGTTCTGCCTCTGCCGCCTTTCAGTCTTGTCCATGGATCGCAGGAAGAATGTCCTGTGGAGTGTCCTGCTCACGCCGGGACGACTTGAGTTGTGTCGCGTCGCAGTCGATCCAAACAAAGGGATCTGCGGCAGCAGTCCCTACCAGGACCGGCCACGTCAGCCGCTTCAACTCAAACTTCGTCTGACCAATTCTCTATGGATCGCCAGGATTGCACATGGAAGTGCATGCTGACGGTGGCCCTGTGCGCGGGGTTGTCCGGGTGCAGCACTGTGGAACGATTCGCAAGCAGCCGCAGCGCAAAGCCGCGACCGGTTGTGGCGGACGAATCGTTGCGCTCCGTTCATGAGGAGGCGGTGACATCGCGGCCGAAAAGCGAGCCGTTGCGTTCGGAGTCAGTCGCAGATGCAGGCACCAGCAGCGACACTGCATCACCACACCCAGATTCGATTCAGCCGGTCTCAGCAGAAATTCCGACGACCGCGTCCGACGAGCAGTCGACGGCAGACTCAGCCAAGTCCACCGGACAGCCAACGCTTCCTCCGGAACCAGACACACTCCCCGCAGCATCGCAGTTATCGCAACGTCCGGTCGGCATCCCGTCGAAAGTTGCCCTCGACGATGTGATCGAATCCATCTACCGCAGCTATCCCATGCTCCGTTCGGCGATGTACTCCCGCAATATCGCCGCCGGAGAACAACTTTCTGCGTCGGGACAGTTCGACCTCAAGCTGAAAGCCTCATCGGAGAACGGTCCTGTCGGGTTCTACCAGACGTATCGCCATGCCGTGGGCATGTCGCAACCGACCTGGGGTGGCGGCGAAATCTTCGCAGGCTATCGTGTTGGCCGGGGAACGTTTCAGCCCTGGTATCTGGAACGTCAAACCAACGATGGCGGCGAGTTCAAAGCCGGGGCAAGCATTCCATTGCTCAGGAACGTCGAGATTGATGAACGCCGCGCCGCCGTCTGGCGTGCCAACTATGGACGTCAACTTGTCGAGCCAGACATTCAGGCGCAGCTGATCGGCTTTGTGCAGGAAGGTTCGTACGCCTACTGGGA
>JAGQQB010000183.1 GCA_020426425.1 Planctomycetaceae bacterium
CATGATTTCGTCGTCCAATTTGCGGACCGTGAGTCCTCTGGGAGCCTGCATCAGCGGGACTCGATTGCACATGTGAGCCATATTGTCGCGCGTTGTGCCGCGCCGCGTGCGAACAACGCCTCTGCCGAGTTACTCAATTCTCGCCCTAACAAGCCTTACTAAGACTGAGAATCCGTTCTCCGCGTGAATCAGCAGCATCGTGTCCGGGCGGGACGGCGAATTCCGGCCCAAAACATGCTCCATCAGGTTTTCAGGCGTCTTGCAATCGAGTTTCTCAGGAGCGGAGCAACGTTGACATCAATTCTGCATTATGCAAGATCGTTATCGAGAAGTAATCGGGGAAACATCGCAGTGCTGCACTGAAGGAAAATGCCCATGAGTCTGGAGTCGGATCAAACCCGCGTTGGTCAATCGTCCCCTCAGGTTCCAGTGGACGCTGCGCTCTGCCAGCACGAGGGGAGCCAGCAGGTTCGGTCCGAATTGCTGTGCGACGAGTCGCACACGACCATGCAGTTGGGCGATGTCTACCGCATTGCGTTCATGATTACGCCTCAGACCAAGGGGGACGTGATCGATCAGACGTGGGAAGTGGTTTCCACCATTCGCGAGATCCTCCGCCGGCAATCTGTGCCGATGTTTGTGACCTCACAAACCGTCTTCATGCGCAGTGCTGCGGAGATTGAATCCGTCGACCACCTGTTCCGGGCCTATTATCGGGACAAGATGCCGGCCACCAATTACGTGGTCCAGCCTCCCTGTGGAGGCGAGGCCTTGGCAATTGAGGCTTGGGGAATTGGGGGCGATGGGGTTCATCTGCACTTCCCGCGAAACAATGTCGTCGAGATCGAATACAACGATCTGCGCTGGGTCTACCTGTCCGGCATCGACTCAGGAAGTGGCGGCGATGCGTACTCACAGTCTGAGCAGGCATTCGAGGAACTCAATCGTCAATTGGCACTTTCCGGAACAACGTTCAAGGATGTTGTTCGCGTCTGGATCTACCAGGGGGGGATCACGACTCTCGAAGGCGAAGTCGAACGGTATCGCGAACTCAATCGTGCGCGGACCGACTTCTTTGACAAACTCGAATCGCAGGGCCAGATGGCGGTGCGACGCGATGGCCAGATGTTCTATCCAGCCAGCACGGGCATCGGCACCAGCGGTCGGAATCTCGTTCTCAGTTGCATGACGTTACAGACCGATCGGCAGGATGTTCGCTTGCTCCCGCTGGAAAATCCGCAACAGACCTCGGCCTTCGATTACGCGAAAACATTCTCCGTCAAGAGTCCGAAGTTCTCGCGGGCAATGGCGGTTGTGATTGGCGATTACATCACAACCTGGGTGTCTGGGACCGCCAGTATTGTCCAATCCGAAACCGTCCATCTGGACGATGTGGAACAACAGACTGAGCAAACGATCGACAATATTGAGAACTTGATCAGCGCGGAGAACTTTGCCCGACATGACATCGAGCGCGGTGGGGCGCGGCTGACAGATCTGGCCAAGATTCGTGTCTACGTCAAACGTCCCGAGGATTTCGAAACCTGTCGAGCAGTCTGCGAACGACGATTTGGATCGATGCCTGCGGTCTATGCCCAGGCGGATGTCTGTCGCTCCAATCTCCTGGTTGAAATTGAAGGAGTTGCATTTTCACAACTGCGTTGATGTGGATGGTAAGAAGCACTGGCGTGACCTCGAACGGAACACGTGATGGCTGGCGACAACCTGAATCTCCCTGACATCAAAACGGACGAAAGAACGGACGTCCTCGCCTACCGCCGCCGGAAGTCTTTCCGTCGGCAAGAGTGGGAATTCAGTCTGGTGGTCATCTTTCTCACCCTGGCCTTCACCGCGACCTGCGTCTGGGTGCTGCGGAACAACCAGCAGCATGCGACAACAAAGGCTCCTCCGCCGCAGCCCCAGCATGAAGTCGTCGTGGTTAAGCCAAAGGCGAAGCCGGAACCGCTGCCCAGCATCCAGATCACGTCCTATGACTTTTCCAGTTCCCGCACAGACGCGAGGTTTGTCGATGCAGATGTGCGAATCCCGTTAAACGGGATGGATGAGATCATCTTCGCGACTTTGAACGAGCAGCAGATCGAACCGGCCGAACCGTGTTCCGATGCCGTCTTCTTACGGCGAATCTACATCGACGTGCTCGGTTGTCTCCCCACGGCGCACGAAGCCAAGAGGTTCCTGGATTCGGAGAGTCCCGCCAAACGCCAAGAACTCATCGAAGAAGCGTTGGCGCGACCTGAGTACGCCGACTACCTCGCAATGAAGTGGTCCGACATCCTGCGAATCAAAGCGGAGTTCCCGATCAAACTTTGGCCGAATGCTGCTCAGATTTACCACCACTGGCTGCAGACCTCCTTCGCCAACAACCTGCCCTATGATCAGTTCGTCCGTGAACTGCTGACCTCCTCGGGCAGCAACTTCCGCACGCCGCAGGTCAATTTCTATCGCGCAGTTCAAGACAAGACCCCCGAGGCGCTTGTGCAGGCGGTCGCGATCTCGTTTCTGTGTGAACGTGCCGATGAATGGCCTCCGGAACAACTCGACGGGATGAGCCAGTTCTTCTCGGAAGTGGGCTTCAAACCCACCGGCGAGTGGAAAGAAGAGATTGTCTACTTTGACCGGCGCAAGTCCCTCGAGTTCCGGCGGGCGAAACTCGTCGGGGTATTTCCGGACGGGACCTCCATCGAGATCCCTCCCGGCAAGGATCCCCGCGAGGTGTTTGCCGACTGGTTGATCCAACCGGACAACCCACGACTCGCCCGCGCGTTTGTAAATCGCGCCTGCTACTGGTTGCTGGGGCGTGGGATCGTGGAACCCGTCGACCATATGGGTCCCAAGCATCCGCCGTCCAATCCCGAGTTGCTCGACTATCTGACGCAGGAGTTCGTGCAGTCAGGGTACGATATCAAACACCTCTACCGGCTGATCCTGAACTCGCGGACGTACCAACTTTCATCGATCCCTCGCAGCGACGATCCTCGGGCTGGCGAGTTGTTCGCATACTACCCCATCCGGCGGCTCGATGCGGAAGTGTTGATCGACGCGATCTGTCAGATCACTAAGGTTCCTGAAACCTACTCCAGCATCATCCCCGAGCCATTTACATTCCTGCCCGAGGGAACCCGGGCCGTCACACTACCCGATGGCAGCATTACCAGTGCCTTCCTGGAGATGTTTGGGCGACCGACTCGAGATACTGGATTGGAGGAGGATCGGAACAACCATCTCTCGGCGGCACAATCCTTGCACCTGCTTAACTCCAACCACATTCGCAACAAGCTCAAGGATGGGCCGGGGATTCCAGACATCCTGGTTGGGTCCTGGGACTCCCTGACCAGTTCAACCGATTCGTTGTACCTCGCCATCCTGTCCCGGCGGCCGACGGAATCGGAACGGAGTGCCGTTGTGGGACTGTGTTCCAACGCCGAAGGCGCCAAAGAAGTGGCTTGGGCGTTGATCAACAGTGATGAGTTCTTGTTCCGCCACTAGGTCGGCGGAGTCAATTTCACCAAGCCCGAGGAGTTCGCCATGTCGCGCAATAACAGCGTCCTGAATCTGGGTGAATTCACACGTCGTCAGGCCATGCGCTGGGGCGCGTACAACATGGCCGGGGCCATGCTCGCCTCCAAGATGCTCGCCGCTCAAGATGCCGAATCTTCGTCGACCGCTCCAGCATCCCCCAACAGTGAGGATCCAGTCGCAGCCGGTTCGGTTCCGGAGCCAAAGGCCAAAGCGGTCATTCAGATCTGGCTTGGCGGAGGTCCCACGCATATCGACACCTTTGACCCCAAGCCCGAAGCTGGCGCGGATTACACCGGTCCGCTCCGGAGCACCTGTGCAACCAATGTGGCTGGCATCCACGTGGGGGAATTGTTGCCGGAGCTCGCTCAAGTCGCCGACAAGTACGCGTTGATCCGGAGCGTGACCCACGGCCAGAATGGTCACGAAACAGCGTCGTATTTGACGCAGACTGGGCGCATGCCAGATCGCATCGTCTATCCTGCAGTGGGCGCCGTCGTCAATGCGTTCAAGTGGCAGGCCGCAGCCGATCAATCGGAGGAGGAAAGCCTGATCCCTCCCTACGTTGTGCTGACCAGTCCGCAGGGCCGCTTCTCGGAAGCTGGTTTTCTGGGTGTCCGCTACAAGCCATTTGCGACCGGTGGCGATCCGAATGCAGCTCGATTTGCCGTGGAAGGGATTGTCGCCCCTGGCCTGTCCGATGCGGATCAACTTCAGCGCCGAGAGTTGCTGAAACAACTCAACACACTCAGGAATGTCAACCGCGATGACACAGAGCTGGCCATCGCCACAAAGTCGAGAGACCATGCCTACGATCTGATGCTGGGGGAAACAGGTCAGGTTTTCGATCTGTCCACTGAGGACACCACGCTGCGTCAACGCTATGGACGTAACAAGTTTGGCCAGTCGTGTCTGGCCGCACGTCGACTGATTGAACGCGGGACCCGGTTCGTGACCATTAACGATGGTGGCTGGGATACGCACAAGAACCACTTTCAGTCCATGCGGCGAAAACTTCCCGTCCTGGACAGCGGCATCGCCACGCTCCTGGCTGATCTGGACGAACGGGGATTGCTGGATAGCACGATCGTCTGGTGCATTGGCGAATTCGGCAGAACGCCGAAGGTCGCCAGCGAGTCTCCCTGGAACGGGGGCCGCCATCACTTTGGTGCCGTCTTTTCCAGCCTCGTCGCGGGCGGTGGCTTTAAGGGTGGCCGCGTCCTGGGTGAGACAACCGCCCATGCCGAAAGCGTCAAGGATCGTCCAGTCTATCCCGGGGATCTCATCGGAACGATCTACCAGTTGGTCGGGATCGACCCCGACGCGAGTCTGCCGCATCCTCGCGGCGATTTCGTGCGTGCAACGCCCGGCGCTGATGAAGGTCCCACAGGTGGTCGCGTAACCGAGATCATTTAGGTCGTGTGGACATTCGATCGCGATGATATTGGCTCGGATCGAGGCGAGCCGGGTGCCGTCAGGCCCCGGATTTAGGCGATCGAGCCGCATTCGGTCCGGGTGCTAACGCACTCCGGCTCGCCGGTGAGTCTAACATTTCCGGAACATCGAACTAACAGAATGTCCACACACACTAGAGCACATGCCAGGCTGGCAGAGTGAAACCTCAAGGGGAGGGACAAATGGTGAGCAACACTCTTCGCGTTCGCTGGCTCGTGCCGGTCATGTTCTTGGTTGCAGCCTCGGTGCATGTCGAATCACCGGCCCAGGCTCAAGATCCCCATCTGGCCTATTCCTATCCGGCCGGTTGTCAGGTTGATTCCGTCGCAGAACTGGTCCTGGGGGGACAGCATCTTAAGGAGGTGACCTCGGCGTACATCTCCGGCGAAGGGGTGCAACTCGACATCGTGAAGTGGTATCGCCCCATGACGCGCGGCGAATACATCAACATTCGCAATCGGCTGCAGGACGCCCGTGAAGCGTTGATCGAAAAGGGCAAGAAGAACCCGAGTCAAAAAGAAGTAGAACTGCTGGCTGCGGTCACGGAAGAAGACAAGCGAGAGATGGAGATCTATCTGCAACGGGAACGGGACATTAAGCGGCAACCCAACGAACAGCTTGAAGAAGAACTGACACTCCGCGTCCTGGTCGATGCCGACGCCAAGCCGGGGAAGCGCGAACTGCGACTGATCACCGACACCGCCATGTCGAATCCCATCTGGTTCCACGTGGGCACTTTGCCCGAGGTGAGCGAGGTGGAACCGAACGACACCATTCCCTGCGACGTCATCGCTCAGATGCCCGTCATTGTTAATGGGCAAATCATGCCCGGTGATGTCGACCGCTTCACCTTCGAGGCTCGACGGGGACAAGGGATTGTTGTCGAGGTCGCTGCCCGCGATGTCATCCCCTATCTGGCCGACGCCGTTCCAGGCTGGTTCCAGGCATCACTCACACTGCTCGATGAAGATGGACGCGCACTCTCGCATGCGGAATCGTTCTACTATCGCCAGGATCCGGTGGCCTATTTCGAGGTTCCCCGCGATGGCCGATACGTCGTTCAAGTCAACGATACGCTCTACCGCGGACGCGAGGATTTCGTCTATCGCATCAAGATTGGGGAACTCCCCTTTGTCACCAGCTACTTCCCCCTGGGCGCCCGCTGCGGTTCAACCGTCAATGTGGAGTTGCAGGGATGGAACCTGAACGCAACGACCCAGGAAGTCAAACTCCTCCCGTGTGCGCGTTACCGCCCGGTGCAGTGGTTTACCCTCGATCAGGATCGCACCCAATCGGCACGGTTCCCGCTGGAGGTGGACGTCCTCGCAGATGTCTTCGACCAGGAACCAAATAACAGCGTCGACGATGCTCAGGCCGTTGCAACCCGGAACAACATCCATGGCCGCATTGATGAACCTGGCGACGAAGATGTGTATTTCATCGAACGCGGCGGTCGGCTTGTGGCGGAGGTCAATGCTCGACGCCTCGGTTCTCCGCTCGATTCCATGTTGCTGCTGATCGACAAAGACGGGAGAATCATTGCCTCCAATGACGACCACGAAGATAAATCGCAGGGACTCCAGACGCATCACGCAGACTCAATCCTGGAAGCGAATGTCCCCACCGCAGGCGCTTACCTGCACATCATCGATACGCAGGGAAATGGCGGGAGCGACTTCGTTTATCGCCTGTCGCTGCGGTCGCCTGAACCGGAATACGAGGTCCGTGTAACTCCCGGAAGCATTATTGCCAGGGCAGGTTCGATCATGCCCCTGACGGCCTATGCAGTCCGCCGAGACAACCACGATGAAGACATCGAATTGGCACTGCTCGATGCCCCCGCAGGGTTCGCCCTCTCCGGTGAGGTCATTCCCGGAAACTCAGATCACGTCAACTTGACGCTCAAGGTTCCCGACCAGGCGCCGGAAGAACCGGTCCTGCTCAAGATGATCACCCGTAGTCGAGAAGGACGGGGAGGTCGGACCTGGCTGACGCACGATGCGATCCCGTCAGAAAACCTGATGCAGGCGTTCATCTGGCATCACCTCGTCCCGGTAGAAAACTGGACCGTAATTGTGAGTGGCAATTCGCGCGGCAAGGCCCCTTTTGAAATCGCATTGCAGGCACCGGCGATTGAACTCATCCAGGGCAAGGACGTCTTCGTTCCGATTCACGTGACAGGCAACGTGGATCCCACGGAACTCAAAGTGACGCTGGACGAACCCAAGGAGGTCACGGCGGAAATGGTGGTCGCCCCGAACCAGCAAGTCGCCATTAAACACACCACTGCTGAGTCAGCGGAATTCGGCCA
>JAGQQB010000184.1 GCA_020426425.1 Planctomycetaceae bacterium
ACAGACGTTCCTGGATCATCTCTTTGACCATCCGTCCATCGACGTCGGTGTTGAGATCGACCTGAAACAACATCTGCAGAGCGACCATCCGGGCTTTGCTGCGGCGGGCCATGCCGTTCCTTTAGCTCACATCAAATCTAACAGAATCAGGCGATGCCAGGACCGATACCGCAACCTGCCTGAAATACATTTCATCTGCCCGGTGCCTGGACCTGAATGGTCATTGAGCGGCACGCACCCGGCGTAAGACATCGACGGTATCGATGGCGGCGAGGGCCGCTTCGTGGCCTTTGTTTCCGGCCTTACCGCCAGCACGATTGAGTGCCTGATCCATCGTAGAACAGGTCAACACGCCAAACAAGACTGGGCAGCCAGAGTTCTGTCCCGCCTGCATCAACCCCTGGGCGACCGCATGATTGATGTAATCGTGATGTGTTGTTTCCCCCTGGATAACGGCTCCGAGCGCAATGACAGCGGCGTATCGACCCGACTTGGCGAGTTCATCGGCCACAATCGGCAATTCGAATGCCCCAGAGACCCAAACTACGGTGATGTTGTCCCGCGAGCCTCCATGCCGCACCAACGTCTCGATCGCACCCTCTTTCAACCGTTCGGTGACGAGATCGTTGAATCGCGACACGACAATTGCGTAACGATCGTCGGAGCGGGCGAGAAGTTGTCCGTGGATGTCGGGCATTGCTAGAAATCGAAGAACCAAGGCTGAGAATCAAGGAGTGGTGCGGGATCGCATACTTCCGTTCAAGTGTACGTGGAGGGGGGGCAAATGCCAGTCGTGAAGCGGGGTCACCGGCTCGATTCCGGCGATCCATCGACCGGGACATTCTCCAACGGTCCGCCTGACCGGCACAATCGGCATGGTCGCGATGTACGCCCAGCTAAGCCCCCAGTCGCGCCCGGAGTCGTTCGAGGATCACGGCATGGATCACAGCGACCAGCATCCAATTGCAGAACCCGAGAAACCAAACGAACGGTTCTTCGTTTCCGCTGGTCATGGCATCGACCATGAAGATGCTGAAGAAACCACCGAGGATCACCACGACCGTTGCCAGAAATATGGAAATCGGCCAGGCGGACCAGTCAATGGTGATCGAGAACAGCGTCGTCAAATGCCAGCCGAGCGCGATGAGCGAGCTGAAGAAGAACAGCACCAGCCAGAACTCGTCGTCGTCGAGTGCGCGCACGAAGTCACGCAGTTCAATCAGTATCCCCATGGCGACCAGACTGGCCGTTGGCAGCAAGGCCAGACTCGCGCCCCCCAGGCGAGGATAGACGATTTCGGAAAGTGACTTGGGCAGCATGCACAGCGTGCTCCAGGTTTGGTTCGCGATTTCGATGCGAAACACCTGTGCGGCGAGGTAGGCCCCTTCGAGCACGAACGCGAAGATGCCCCAGGCAATCATCACGCCGGCGATCTCATCTTCGTCGATCCGGTTCCTGAAGGAACTCATCCAGGCGAGCAGGACCATGACGACGAACAGATGAAAGAACATGCGGCCTACGAGAAAGATGGGGCCGCCCGCGACCTGCTGCATTCCTTGCCAGAACAGCGGTGCGCTGGCCCAGGCACGGTTGTGATGTTTCCGCGTGCGCGAGTCACCCGTCAATGTCGCCAGCAGTCCTCGTCCAGCTTCGTCATCCTGGCGATCCTGAAGCAGATGGAATGCGAGGACCGATGCGCCAATTAGAATCGCCCCGACAGCCAGATTCGTCCACACCTGATACGACCAGGCCGACTCCGCGAACGAGACCTCGAAGATCGTGAACAGCCGGTTGGCGCCGAGGAATTCCGCCAGCCAATCCATCTTCCATCCCCGTGGTCCCCAGCTGAAGGTGTACGCGATCATCCACACGCCGACATGCAGCAGCACGATGATCGCCGTTGTCCAGCCACAGGCGGCACTGATGGAGCGAGACAGCACCGAACAGAGCAGGGCGATCCCCCCAACCATCAGCAGGTAAGCCAGCAGACAGACAAACATCGCATACACCTGATGCCACATCACCCCCCCCAATGTGATGCACAACATGGTGAACGGGATCTGCACGACTAGCAGCAAGATGCCGGACCACATTCGCGGCAGCCATTTGCCGCCGAGTAGCGTCAACGGTCCCACGCCCGCCATTCTCAGCAACCCCAGCGTCTGCTGCTCCCGCTCTTCGACGATGGCCGTCGCGAAGAACGTCGCGGCGGCGAAGGTGACAAAGATGTAGTCATACAGCGCCAGCCAGCCCATCAGGTCACGGCCCGGTGCCGACTGCAACTGCCGATCCGCCTGCATCAACATGAGCGTGATGATGAAGATCGCCGGCAGTCCCATGCGGAACAGATGCGGTCGAATGTCGCGACAATCGACGCGCAAGGAACGCTGGACCAGGGCAAATGTACGCTGCAGCATCGCGAATGGGAGGTAGTGCGGAAGACCAGATCAGTGCATGACGACAAGTCGATGGGGACGACATTCGTAACAGATTCGCCGAAAAAGGCAAAGTGTCTGTATGCTTGACTGCGGTGCAAGTCCCACGGGCAGGCTTTGGTCCGACAGGCGTTTCGCTATAGTCCCTGCAACGTCCTCCTTCAGACTCAGGCCGCTCGTGGACTCCTTGCTGCAACTGCTGACCACTCTCCCGACGAATTGGCTCGCGCTTGCGCTTGGGGGGCTGGCGGCCGTGTTGGTTGGAGTCATGGTGCGCCGTGACTTGCGGGCTTGCGACGCCGTGCCAGGAAAGTGGCCCTGGATGTTTGCCCTGTTGGGAGGGATCTCTGCGACCGCATTGGTGTACGCCATACTCGATGGACATTGTCAGTCGACGCCAGAAGTGATCCCCAGCGAGCCGTGGCGATACGGTCGGGTGTTGTCTCACTGGATATTCCTGATCCTGCTGTGGGCGATTACCGCGACCGACCTGAAGACGTTCTACATTCTGGATCGCTCGTGCTGGCTCGGTCTGGTGATCGGCATTGGCCTGGCATTCGCCTCGGGCGATCTCCAACTGGCGCATGTCTGGGTCGACTGGAATCAGGAAATTCCGCAACTGCGCGGGCCGTACATTCCCGGCTGGCTGGCTCCGCATCCTCACTGGCATGGACTGGCGTGGAGCGTGGCCGGTGCCATTGTGGGCGCAGGAATCACTTGGCTGGTGCGGCAGATCGCCGCCTGGGTATTAGCAGGCCCGGCCCTGGGAGAAGGGGACGTCCTGCTAATGGCCATGGTTGGCGGATTTCTCGGCTGGCAGGCAACGTTGGTGGCTTTCCTGATTGCCCCGCTCTTGGCATTAGTGCTGGGTTTGCCATTACGGTTGATGACCAATCGGACCGCAATCCCCTACGGTCCCTTCCTGGCCGGGGGGGCGATGTGCGTGCTGTTTGGTTGGCGCTGGATCTGGATGGCCGAGGTGCCTTTGACGGCTGATGCCAATCCCGATCCCCGTCACATCTTCGCCGTTCGACGCTTTTTTGGCGATCCCGTCGCCATGGCAATGGTGATGGGGGGATCACTCGTCCTGTTTGTGGGGTTGCTCGCGGGACTGCGCTGGTTCCGGTCCATCTCCCTGCGCGATGCATCGTCTCCTGAAACGACGAGTGCTGAGCGGCATCAACAGAATCAGGATTCGGGTACGGACCCGAATCCTGTGTGACTCTTTACGTTGAGCCGGTATCAGAACCGGACTATTGGCTTGCCACCCACGCCGCCGGGCGATCGAACAAGGCACTCGGTCGTGGGACACCGCCTGGAAGCGATCTCTCGGGTGAACCGCCGGTACAAACGAGCCGAATTGGAATCACAAATTATTTGGCGGACTCAGCGGTCTCGGTCGACTGCGCGACGCTGGCCTGCAGTTCCAGAACTTGCGCCTGAAGCTGTTCTTCGGTCAGCGCGGAATCGGTCGAAGCATTCTCCGTTGGGGTGACGGGCTGTGCGGGCGCGTCGCCGAACTTTTCTCGGTTGTAGAACTCCAGGAACGAGTTGAACTCGTCGCGGAACTCGGTGAGCAGGTCGTGGTCGCGGAGCACCACTTTGTCGACGCGTTCGCCATTCTTCATCTGCTGCAGTGTCGTCTCGAAGCGGATCAGTGGACCGGCGATGCCGTGCGTCATCTTGAGCACATCCCACAGCAGGAGTGGTGCCGTGGCGAGTGCGGCGAAGACGATGGGGTAATACTGCACACAAAACGAGCCGTACAACTCGCCAAACGTCATGGGGTCTCCGCCCATCATCAACTCAAACCGGTACTGTGCCCAGCGGAACAGAAACAGTGTGTGCCACATGACGATGTGATAGATCACCCAATAGCAGGCGATGCGCAGCATGATCCGGCCTTGAATCAAGCTGTTTACAAACATGCGTTTACGGGCAAACTGCGGTTTCATCTTCAACTCCAGGCAACGTGTGACGCGAGGGGATTCCTGCATCCAAAACCTAGGTCGCGCGCAGCTGCGGCTCGCTCTGCGTTGATGCAATTTCGCAACTTGTCACGCAACGAGAAACTGTTGTAGGAGTTCGATCGGTTGTGACGAAGCGATGGATGGGTGTGGCATGCCCCGGTCGCTGGGATGCCCCGTACCGATTCGTGTTGCTATGCTGCAGTGCGAAGGTCGCGGCGCCGCTCAATTCCGGGCGGCGAAACGTTGGGACCGCGCCGCGAGCATTGACCGTTCAGCGAGGACTCGATGCGGGGGCAGGGGACACATCAATCGCGACTCAGTCGAAGGCCAGCATTCGTGGCCTTTTGCGGGCTTGCAACAGGGACGATGATTGATCGATCGCTGACGATCGACCTTTCGCTCTGGCTGATCTCGCTCGGAGTGCTGCTGCTGCTCGGCTGGTGTTTTCGGAGGATCGCCTCCGCCTCGCGTGGCGTCGTGCCCGTGGTGCTGCTGATGCTCATCGCGCTCGGAGGAGCGCGGCATCATCTCACGTGGTCCACTCGACCACCGGACAATGTGACACTCCGCTTCGCGATGGCACCGCAACTGGTCCAGATTCGCGGTCAAGTCTTGGACACACCGACGATCGATGAAGCCGAACACTCCGCTCTCGTCCCCGCCTGGATGCAACTCGACCGCACTCTGGCAGAACTGCGGTGCATGGAGGTGTGCGATCACGGGCACTGGACGCCAGTTTCGGGAGTGGTCCGTCTGGAAGTCGCTGGGCATTTGCTGGGGGTTCGTGCGGGAGACTACGTCGAACTGATGGGCGAGTTCGAACGACCTCGCCCGCCCCGCAACCCGGGCGGATTTCAGTACGCCGAGTATCTCAAATCGCAAGGACTCGGCGGCACGGTCCGCTGCAATCATCCTTTGAGCGTACAAGTCCGGTCGTCATCCAGCGGGTTGTTCTGGCAAATTGTGCAGCGCCGCTCCGCGTTACGCGCGCTGAGTGTGTCGTTGATTCAACAGCAACTGCCGGGCGAGGTCCAGCCATTGGCCGCTTCGCTGCTGCTGGGAGATCGCGGCCTGATGACCGATGAATTGCGCACACAGTTCGCTGAGAGTGGTACCATGCATCTGCTCGCCATTTCGGGGCTGCATGTAGGCATCCTGATCGGACTGACGTTTCTCTGCTGTCGTTTGCTCAACCTCGGTCCGCTGGCAACGACGACCGTGTTGCTCGCGGTCGCATTGGGTTACGCAGCCTTCACGATTTCTCGTCCTCCAGTGCTCCGCGCAGTATTGCTGACCGTCATGCTGCTCGGAGCGGCATTGCGGCAACAGCGTGCGCATGGACTGAACTTACTTGGAGCGGCGGCGGCGATTCTGCTGTTGTGGCATCCCAGCGATTTATTCGACATTGGGGCTCAGCTTTCCTTTCTGGCGGTCTGGGCAATTATTGTCTCGGCCAGTTGGTGGGATCGATTGCGTATGACCATGTTCAGTGAGGAGTTGTTCACTCCGCAGCGTTCGGGCTGGCGTCGAGTCGTTGAAGCCGGTTTCGCAAGGCTGGGACAGGCGTACTTGATGACGGCAGCGATCTGGCTCAGCACGTTGCCCCTGACGATGTCCCAGTTTCATCTCGTCTCGCCGATCGGCTTTGTGATCAACGTCCTCCTGATCCCACTGACGGCCTTGATCCTCGCCAGTGGGTTTCTGTTTCTCTTGATCGGTCTCCTCACGCCCAGTCTGGCCGCTTGGTTCGCCTGGCCGTTCGGTTGGTTGTTGCAGTTGCTGCTCGGCAGCGTGGCGTGGGCGAGTTCTGTCGGCTGGGGGCACTGGTCAGTGCCAGGCATCCCGTGGTGGTGGTTGGTGAGCTTCTACATCCTGCTGGCCGGTTGGTGGCGGTTGGTCGGGACTGCGCGCACGGCACGTTGGTCTGCGCGGCTGTTGCTGATGTGGGTGATACTGGGACTGGGGTACGGGTTGTTGCCGATCCAACGCACCGGTTTGCGCTGCACGTTCATCGCCGTAGGACATGGAAACGCCGTGCTGCTTGAGCTTCCCGATGGCCGCAATCTGCTGTACGACGCCGGTTCATTCGGTCATGGTCACGTCGCCACAAGAATCGTTGAATCGGCCTTGTGGGAACGCGGCATCGCGCGGCTCGATGCCATCGTGCTGTCCCATCCCGACGTCGACCATTTCAATGCGGTTCACGGATTGGTCCAACGATTCCCGGTCGGTTCGGTCGTTTGTGGGCGCAGCTTCCTCGACTTTCGGCAGGAGGCCGTCGTCGACATGTGCGAGTCGGTGACCCAGGCGCACGTTCCGATTCGACTGATTCAAGCCGGTGATCTCTTGGTTCCACGCGGTGTCGACACGTCGGAAACAGAGCTTCGCATTTTGCATCCGGCCGATGAGTGGCGGTCTGACGAAGACAACGCGAACAGCGTCGTTCTGCTGGTCGAATACGCCAACCGTCGACTGCTATTGACGGGCGACCTGGACGGCGACGGTCTGATGGAACTGCTGACTCGCGAAGCCGGTCCATTTGATCTCATGTTGGCCCCGCATCACGGTTCGCGAAAATCGAACCCAGTCGAACTGTACGACTGGGCACGACCCGAGACCGTCATCGCCAGCACGGCGAACCCACCAGCGACCGATCTGTTACGAGCCATGCTGGCGTCGCACGAGTCGCCGGTTCCGGCCCTCTGGAACACGGCCACTTCCGGCGCGGTGACCGTAACGATTCTTCCGGAAGGAGCGATCGAGGTGTCTGGGTATCTGGACTAAGGGGGCATGGTCAGGAAAATGGGAAGGTCCGTCAGTTTGCCGGCACGATTGGATTTGTCGGCACGGTCGGCGCCAACCAAGGTGACCCCACGAGAGGCATGAAATC
>JAGQQB010000185.1 GCA_020426425.1 Planctomycetaceae bacterium
TGACTCGCGCGGCGGTGGGGGGCCAGCGCCCAGTCAGCGGGTGATCATGAAGGCCGAACCAATCACGATTCCGCTCCAGGAAGACTTCCATGTCGGAGACACCGATGGCGATGGACAGATTGCGTACTTCGAGTGGCGGAACTGGAAGCCGACCGAACTGGCCGAGTTTCTGCGGCTCGATGCGAATCGCGACGGATTCGTGACACCACGCGAGATCAAGTTCGCGCCGGAAGCATCCGGCAGCGCTGCAGTCCCCCCAACGACGGCAGCGTCGACGACGCCAGCCGTATCGGCTCCTGCGGCTTCAACTCCCCCTCAGGCCACAACGACACCGACGACGACGGTACCTGCCGTTGCGATCAACCCGGACGCGATCGATCGCTCTTCCGTTCAGGCAAAGCGGGCGATCTATTTCTTCACTCAGCTGGATAAGAACAAGAATGGCACAGTCGAGCCAGACGAGTGGGCCATCAGCAAGACACTCAAGCCGCAATTCGAGAAGGGAGGCGTCGACCTGTCGAAGCCGCTCTCGGAAGATGAGTTCATCGCGCACTTCGTGCGCGTGTCATCCGGTTGAGATCGATCATCGCGATGCGGTACCGGCAAGATAGTCGTGGATTGGTCCGCGATCCAACTTGCTCATTGCGGTCTCCATGGCAATAGCCCGCCCTTCTCACTCAGGACGGCCATCAACGCTCTCGCCAAAAATCCACATCGGCAATCGCCAGATCTCGTCGCACCGATTCCGTGTCCGCGCGAAACCGCTTCGCATCTTGCGGATAGCCTTTTGTCGGTCTCACCTCGGGTACATGGCGTCGCCAGAAGCGGTTGAAGGCTTCCATAGTCAATTCACGCACGTACTTCGAGACGATGGATGCTACTGCAACGGGGAGGTGTTCTTCGCCGCCGACCTGAAACCGCAGTTCCATTGGACCAACTCGGTAACGGCTGAGCTGCCGCCCTTCTTCAAGCCGGAACACAAACTCATCGCCGGTGATGCTGGCGAGCAGATCATCATACCGATTCCGTCCCCCATGCTTATCTCCCACAATGAGTCCCGGTGTCTGCTCAGTCGGCGACCAGACAGCGGCCAGCAGCCCGAACGTCGAATTGGACAGGACAAGCGCCTTGTTGTCGCATTGTCGCAGCAGATCGTTGAAGCGGCGGGGAAACACGATGTCGCTGCAGATCGATTCGAGGGCGATGTGTGACTTCGCAAGACTCGTCTGAAGCTGCTGGGCGAATGCGTCGCACATGCCCCGATCAGCAGCGAACGGTAACGTCAGATTGACGTCGTCGGCCCAGTGTTCATGCTGAATCTCGCTGGTTGCATCGGGGCGATGACCGAGTTGGGCGATCAGTTCACTCAACGTCGCGGGGCGAATTCCCCCAACGCTCAGCAATGCGAGGGCGGATGTTTCCAGCGAGGCCAGTCCCATGCTGGTGGAGTACACCTGTTTGGAGTCTGCGATGTGCAGACGGGTTCCTTGCTGGGTGGAGTCGCGATCGATGCAGTCTGCCAGCCTGGCATAGAAATCAAAGTCCGCCGCCTGGCTGCAGAGTTTCCAGCGCGTCGCGGTGATGACCAGCGGTCCCAGATTCGGACCGAGTCCCGCTTCATCCATGCCAATGAACAGTTCGTGGGTCATGCCATGAATCGAGCAGGCTCCCGCCTGTCATCCCAGTTTGTTGTGTCGATTTCAGTGAGTGATCGCGTCTGGCCTAGGGGAGTCTGGCCTAGGGGAGTTTGACTGCGCGCCAGTCGTTATTATTCGGGGTGACGTACAGCACGGCCCTCCCCATCCGCATATTGGGGCGGAGCTTCTTGACGAGGTCG
This sequence comes from Planctomycetaceae bacterium, assembly GCA_020426425.1. GTDB lineage: Bacteria > Planctomycetota > Planctomycetia > Planctomycetales > Planctomycetaceae > JACKHO01. The sequence goes on from JAGQQB010000185.1 coordinate 1,838, forward strand.
ACGGTGCCTGAGTCGATGGTGCGACCGGTCTGCTGGTCGAGTACTAAGACATTGATGGCAGCCAATGCCTTCACGGCCACCGTACCGCGGAGATCGTCGGCTTGCTCACCAAGCTGTACGATCCTGCCGTCGTCGCCAGTCGCGGCGAGACCAATTGCCGCGAGCGCGCCGATCACGCCACCATTGGTGCCGCCCAGTCCCTCGAGTTGCAATCCATGTGTCGCTGCCAACTCATGCGCCAGTTGCTGCGGGACGATCTCGCGCTGCGTCCGACGGGCGAAGTCCACGATCGGTGCTGGAATAGTTCCTGCGCACAAACAAAGTCCGGGATCGCTTCCTGTGACGTAGTTCTCCAGCAGCACAGATCGGGCCAAGGCAAACAGATCCTTCACGTCGCCGCCGCGCGGCTCCAGCCAGATCGAAGCGCTGCCGTTCTGGCTCGTGCAGGGAATGTTCGGATCCGTGCACAGTTGGTGCCGAACGATGAAGCGGCAGCGCCATTGTGTCGCCGCCTGCACGATCTTACGGGCAATCTGATTCGTGCCGAGAGTGCCGGGCATGTCGGTATCGTCGATTCCGAGCACCACCATCAGGGGGACTCCGGCGACTGGGATCGCGTGGACATCCCAAACCACAGGCAGGCGCTCAGGACGCCGGCGATCAAGCCGCACAGGGCGTAGGTGACGGCGGCGCCAGACCACCATTCGGTGAGGGGACGCATCCCCAGCGAGTCCCAACTGGCCGCTTTGCTCCCAGCTCGGACTACGTATGCGGCGAAGTTGGCCGCCACCCCGGCCAGACCACAACGCAAGTACAAGCCCCAACCAGTCCGCGAAGTCGCGGTGGCAATGTCGAGCGAGGGGCCGATGAGCGCCATGCTAGTGAGTGCCCCCATCCCTGATTCTCCCCAGCGCAGCGACATCAAGCCCCCGGCGAACAGCAGACTCAAACCGCTTAAAAGGCTGCCGTTTCCATGGCGTGGAACCAATGCGAGTCCGAGCGTGATGGGCAAGATGCTGCGGAGAATCGCATGGCCAGGAATTCGCAGGCTCAGGTCAACCATGGTCACGCACACGGCCGTCAACAGGCTGCAACCAAGCAGGATCAAGCCACTTGTGAGTGCCGAAGTGGGGGCAGAGCCATGCAGCAGACGGGAGGTGCGGGCCAGTGTCGTGTTTTCAGGAGCAAGTCGCATCAGACGCAACTTCTTTGTGTGAGGAACGATCAGGTTGAGGACGTCGGTGCCGGATTGTCGGCATCCATGGTGTAGCCAAACTCAGTGAAGTACCGGGCCCAGGCCGTGTGCAAACGATCCCGATCGTCTGCAGGCAACTCCGCATGCTTGTTTTTCTTGTAGCTGGCATTCTTCTCCAGATACGGCTGCAATTGCTGGTGAAACGCGTCGAACTCGCCCAGATCGAGCGACTCGTACGTTTGCCGCAGCACAGCGGTCGGTTCGGCGACGAGGTCCTCGTACGAAATCTCGTGCAGATTCCCGGCGGGAATGAGGGCGCGCTGTTCGAGATAGGCGTTGTACAATCGCTGATAGGTTTCGATCACCATGCCGGGAATCTCTTCCGGAGGCATGTGTTGCAGTCCCCACACCGGCTGCACCTTGCTCGCCATATGGCACATCGAGCGGAAAACATCGTAGGGATGCCGCTTCAGATGCACGAATTTCGCGTCGGGATACATTTCCAGCAGCAGTCGAATGCGCGCGGTGTGATTCGGGGATTTGAGGACGAGACGACGACCGGTACGCAATGTGAGCTTGCGAACGAACAGATCCAGCGCCTGCTTCCAGCGATTTCGATCGTCGTCTGTGGTGTTGGCGAAGTCGAGAAATCGATCGTAGCGCTGAGCGTTGTGGGGAAAGGCCCAACTGAGCATGTTCGACCGTCGCGACATGATCGCCAGGGCCATTTCATCTTCGTGCGGTTCACGCAAACCCTGATCCATGTTGTCCATGAAGCGTTTGCGAGGAGTCATTGCATCGAGCATGGGCCGCAGCCACGATTCACTCACTAGAAATGTATTGGGGTACATCGTCTGGAACATGTTCGGAAACGCGTACCGCTGATCGAGCGTGAGCAGGTTGTGCAGATGCGTGGTCCCACTGCGCCAACAGCCCAGCACAAACACGGGCGGCTCAGGCTGTTGCTCGCGAATCTGACTTCCGAACAACGCTTGTTCCACCGGCTGAAACAACGTTGTACACACGCTGCTGACTGTGAGGAACGGGATCTTGCCCCAATAGCGAGGGGAGACGCGGAACCCGTTTTCAGCCAGCAGCATCAACCAGTCTTGCAGCGTAATACCCGCAAGGCAGGCGGGCCCGAAATACTTCACGAGCATGTTTTCTCGAATGGTGCGAGTGTGTAGGGGGACGTCGTCGTCCACGTGTCGCCGGGGATCGACCAACGGTAAGACGCTGCGAGCGACGGCGGCGTGAACGCAATTCCATTCTCTGCAGGGTGGCTTTTCCGAGGACCGCATGCAAGGATGGCATCGAACATGACGACAACTCGACTCCGCAGAACCGCAGTATGAGACTTGAAGCCCGATCATTCGAGGGTACTCCAGAAGAACTCTCCGAGTTTGTCGTGTCGACATGGTTGTCCACCTATGCGGGCAAAGTTTCCGTACCACATTGGAGCGCAGACTACTTTCGCTGGCAACTGGGACTGGATCGCCCGGAAAGCCGCGATCTCCTGACCTGCGTGTATGATCGGGACCGGCTCGTCGGTTGCGTCCTTTGCTTTCCGATGACCTTTGCCTGGGCCGGAGAACAGATCGAAGCCGCGCAGGCAAGCTGGCTCAGCGTCCATCCCGACTACCGTGGTCATGGGGTAGGAAAGATGGTCAACGAAGCATCTGGCAAAGCACTGCGAGAGCGGGGGTTAGCGTTCAAACTGGGCTATGGTTACTTCGGCTCCAAAGACTCGCTGGGCCCGAAGTTCTGGAAGAAGACGTTGGGCGAGTCGTCTGAATTTGTCGGCAAAATTGGCTTCTGGGCCAGGGTCCTCGATCCCGCTCGGGCCGCCGCGTGGAATCTGAATCGTATGGAAAGCCGGTTGACGGCATTCAGCGCTCCGGTACTGACGTCGCCGCGACTAAGGCATCCGCGCGGGGTCTGTATTCGACCTGTGGTCGCCGCTGATCTGCCGCGCTGCCTCGAGTTGGCAGAACGGTCGACTTCGCATGCCGACCTGCGTCTGCTGTGGGATGAGGAAAGTTTGGGACGGCAGTTGGGCTTGCAGGGTTACGCAGAAGGGCTGGTCGCGGAAGAAGAGGGAGAAGTTCAGGGTTGCATCGGGTTTCACGCAGTTCCGATTCAGGGCAACACGGTCCAGCCGGTGGGCATACTCGATTTGGTGTTCGTTTCGGAACTATCCGCAAGAGCACGCAACGAATTGGTGAATTCCGCACTTCTGCGCTTGAAGGAGGTTGGGGCTGTTGTAGCATTGAAGCTACGCGGTGGAGACTATCCATGGAACACGTTCCTGAATTGGGGATGGGTCTGGAAGCCGGTCGACTCGCATGTGATCGTCACTTGGGCGGACAACGTGCAGCGGCGATCGGCGGTGCGGTCTTCCCATTTGTTGTGGCGGTAGCGATCCACAATCTGACTGGTGTCTTCCTCGAACTGTCATAAGTCCATGGGCCTGAAACTTGCGGAAATGATTGGACCCTCCGGGGCACTGGTCGCGCCAGTCGTCCCGGATGATCCGTGGTCCGCAGGAACCGCCCGTTTGCAGTGTCGCAGTGAATTGCTGCCGGAAGATCGCATCCGCATGGAGCGTATGGCCTACAGCTATGGCACGGCTGCGGAATCGTACGATATCGTGATCTCCCAGGGATCGCTGCTGACCGTCCCCTCTGGGCAGGGAATGTTGAGCGTGCTGCCGAATGGACGCTATTGGCACATGCCGGGCGGTTTACTGGTGCCCGAAGAACTCAAACCGCACTGCGTGAACTGGCTCAAGCAGGTTTCCCACGAACACAACAAGACTGTCGCGGTATATTCCGTCGGCGATGACGATGTGCCGCTGTTCGAACAGGCGGGGTTCGAGATTTCCAAGTTCGGCGAGGAACCGATCCTCGACCTGGGCAACATCACCTGGCAAGGGAAGGATTTCGAATGGGTCCGACGCCAAACGAACTTCTGCCGTCGCGCTGGACTGATTGTGGAAGAGGTCGCTGAAGAAGCGGAGAGGAACGGCATCGCCGACGAACTCGTCGAGATCCTGCACGAGGACTTGAAGACACGCACCTATTCGCATCCCTTGCGGCTGCTCGAAGGGGAATTCGATCCCCGCGCGCTCTTCCGCCGCCGGTTGTTCGTCGCTCGGTCTCAGGAGTCAGGGCGCATCGAGGGATACGTCGGCTGCAGTCCCATGTACAATGGACGCTGGTGGGCGTTTGAAACCTATCGCAAACGCAACGATGCTGTCCGCGGCACTGTGCCGTTTCTGTTTCGCGAAGTCGTCGACCGGATGCAGGCCGAAGGGGTCAAAGCGGTTTCGCTCTGCCTCGTGCCAGGAAAAGGCATGGAGCAGCCGCCCCATCCAAAGTCGCACTTCCTCGTCCGCTTCTCGTTGGGGATGTGGTACCAGCGATTGAACTTCCTGTTCAATACGCGCGGTCAGAACTACTTCAAGTCGCGCTTCCGACCGCGTTACATCAACCGCTACATCTGTGTGACGCCCGGCACGACGCTCCGCTCAATCACCTCGTTCCTGTACACCGCTGGTGGATTCACCCCCAACGTGGGGAACATCTTTCGGAACATGTGGACGCACTGGGGCCAGAAGATCCCCGATTGAGACGCGGACTTGCATCGGGCGCGTAGCGTCGTTTACTCCAGCAGTTCAAGCCCCTTCGTCTCCGGCGCGAGCCAAATAACAACAACTCCGACCAGGTAGATCAGCACCATCACGCTGCACGCATCGGGATAGCTGCCGCCGAACTGGGCCATGAGCGCCCCAGTTTGGAGTGATCCCGCCGCCGCGAGAATCCGACCAAAGTTGAAGCTGAACCCCTGCCCTGTCGCGCGGACTTTCGTCGGGAACAACTCGGGCAGATACAGCGGCAACCAGCCATAGAACGAAGCCGTCAGTCCGCCAGCGATGAAGGCTGTCACAAGGAACATCGCGTTGTAGCTATCGTTCAAGCGATAGAATGCCAGTACAGACAGCAGGGACAGCAGGCACATGCCGGCGTAGGTCACGCGGCGACCAAAGGTGTGCCCGATGACCGCCGCCAGAATCGTGCCCTTAATCGCTCCGATGCCGATGATGATCTGCGTCCACTCGCGAGCATGGGTAACACCTGGTTGAGCTTCGGCCAATTGCCCTGCCCACGGCGCGGCCCATTGGAGCGATCCCCAGGTTCCCATGAGTGCAACGCCGCTCAGCGCGGCGCCGACCAGCATCATGCTCAGCACTGATCGTCC
>JAGQQB010000186.1 GCA_020426425.1 Planctomycetaceae bacterium
CCGCATGGCGGAGTTCCCGGTGGTGCTCGATGTGCTGTCGCGGTTCAAGACCCGCAAGGAACAACTGGCGACTCTCGACCGTATTGAAGCGGGACTGGTCGATATCGTGATCGGTACGCATCGATTGGTGCAGCCGGATGTCCGCTTCCGTAATCTTGGGCTGCTGATCATTGATGAAGAACAGCGGTTCGGGGTGGAGGCGAAGGAGATGCTCAAGCAACTCCGACTGGCGGTCGACGTGCTGACGCTCAGTGCAACACCGATCCCGCGCACGCTGCATCTTTCGCTCTTGGGGATTCGCGACATCAGCAGTCTGACAACGCCCCCGGAAGACCGTATGGCGATTGAAACCCGGATTTGCCGCTGGGACCGACAGTTGATTCGGGCGGCGATCGTGCGGGAGCTCAATCGTGGCGGACAGGTGTACTTCGTCCACAACCGGGTCTACGACATTGAACAAGTCGCGGAGAAGCTGCAGCAGATCGTGCCTGAGGCCCGGATCGTGATCGGGCACGGGCAGATGTCGCCTGAGGCACTCGAAGACGCCATGGTCAAGTTCATCAACGGACAGGCAGACATTCTGCTGGCGACAACGATCATCGAAAGTGGAATCGATATCCCAAACGCGAACACCATGTTCATCGATCAGGCCGAGAATTATGGGCTGGCCGACATGCACCAGTTACGCGGTCGCGTCGGTCGATACAAACATCGGGCCTATTGCTATTTGCTGACAACCGAAGGGAAAACGCTCAGCAGTACTGCCGCGCGGCGACTCAAGGCGATTGAAGAGTTCAAGGAACTGGGAGCCGGATTCAAGATCGCGATGCGTGATTTGGAGATTCGCGGGGCCGGCAATATCCTCGGGACCGAGCAGAGCGGGCACATCTCGACCGTGGGCTACGAGTTGTATTGCCAACTGCTGGAGAATGCGGCGCGACAACTCAAGAATCTGCCGCAGCGTGAGAATCCTCACGTCAACATCGATCTCCCGATCTCCGCCTACCTGCCGAGTTCGTACATTCCGCCAGGGCGTCCGAAGATGGATGTCTACCGTAAGCTGTCGCAGATCGCGACGGTGAAGGAACTGGAGGAGATGGTCGAGGAGTTGCGGGATCGATTCGGCCCGCTTCCCGACGCGGCGGTCCGATTCGTGAGCCTGAAGGAGCTGGAATTGCTCGCCTACCGCTGGCGGATTTCCAATATCCGTCGCGAGGAGGAACGTTTCGCGGTGCTCACCTACACAGATGATCAGATGATTCACGATCTCGCCGGACGCCGGGGGATCGATTTGCGGATCGTGGATCGGCGGAACTCTTACCTGCTTTTGCCGAAAGCGAACATGGCCGGGGTCGAACTGGTCGACCATTTGAAATCCGTGTTGCGTTAATTCGCGAACTCTGTTTATAAGCCGGGGCTTGCCGTCTCTTCGGGAGGCTGCTGCGCGGAGCCTTGTGCCCAAATCGCGTGGTCGGCTCACTGGGAACGGCCCCATTCCCCATCCCGCAACCTGCGGTTTCCATTCCTCCTTTCGGCGCTCCTGCCATTGGAAACCGTGGTGATGCACAGCCCTGGTCCGCCTGGATGCAGCGCCTCATTGTCCTGCCGATGCTTCTTGCACTGCTCGTTGGCTGTGCCGGGAAGACGTACAAGGTTGATCATCCCGTGGTCGGCCCCGCTCCACCACGCATGGTGGAGGCTGAACAATATGCTCAGGCGAACGCGGAACTGGAGTCGGATATTCAGCAGGTGGGCTATTCCAAGACCGGGGATGAACCGCTGCGGATGACCGATGTCGTCGCTCGCGTGAATGGCACGCCAATTCTGGCCGCGACGGTGTTGGAACAGTATGCCTCGCGCCTGGAGCAGGCGCGGGGGCAGGTCACCAAGACGCAGTTCCGTGAGGCGCAGGAAACGCTGATTCAGCGAGATCTGGACCGTTACATCGAACAGACACTCATGGCAGATGCCGTCAAGAGTAAGCTTAAGGACGAACAACTGGAGGCGATTGAAGCTCAGTTGGACCAGTTCTTCTCGATGCAGGTCGAAGAAATGAAAAAGCAGGCCAAGGTCGAGACCCTGGCCGATCTGGAAGCGGTTCTGCAGCAGCAGGGACTCTCACTCTCGACTATGCGGAAGATGTTCGGCGACCGGCAACTTGCGTCGGAATACGTCCGCAGCAAGGTGGGCGATCCCCCGCCGGTGACTCGTGAGCAGCTGACGGAAGACTATCACGCGCATCTGGACGAGTATGCCCAGCCAGCACAGGTGAAGTGGCAGCAATTGCAGATCACCATCGCCACGCATGGCGGTAAGAGCGCGGCACTGATTGAAATGGACAAGGCGCTGAACGAGCTTCGCAATGGAGCAGAGTTCGATGACATCGTCAAGAAGTACTCAGACGGCCCCCTCGCCAGCAATGGTGGTCACTGGGATTGGGTGCAGCCGGGGAGCATTGCGAATCCCAAGGTGCGTGACGCGCTCGCTGCGCTCGACGTGAACCGCTACAGCGACGTTCTCGTCTCCGAAAACACGTTGCAGGTCGTCCGGGTCACCGGGCGACGTGAGGCACGACATACCCCATTCGAAGAGGTTCAGGACGCGATTCGCGAACGGCTGAACAAAGAATGGAAAGAGCAACGGGCCCAAGCCATTGTCGACGAACTCAAGGACAACGCGGTGATCGAAACGATGTTTGATGATCGTCCGGACGCCGGTCAAAAGACCGTTTCGTCGCTGGAAACACGCGGTCGTTCGGCAGGTCTCGCCGGATAAAACGCAGAGATTCTCAAATCTCGACGAATTTGATCTCCCCCTATTGACCCTTCAAAAAACCTTGCGGTATTCCTCCGCAAAATCCCCTCTCACTCTCCCTTCAACGGGACCTGTCGGACCTTCGTCGGACTGGCTCCCACACAAGAGTCACAACACGTTTTCCATTGGAAGTTCTCCAGCAGGACGCTGAAGACACTCGGTGTCGAAAGTACCTGCTGGTCACGGTAACTGTTACGGGATCCGTCTGCCCTCACCCAGCCGACGCCTCCCTTCAACGATTCTTCAGCGGCAAGCAGAATCATGGCGCGACATCGAACACCCCACGACAAGAGAACGGGTCTCCAGGAGGGACCACCTTTGTTCAAAATCTTTGGACTGCTCGCCTGTGGCGGTCTCATTGCGGCCAGTGCCTGGCTCGCGGGACCGACCCATGCACAGGACCCGGCGGGAACCGAGGCGAATCCGTTCGCTCAGTTCCAGCGACCGGCCCAGCAGGCCTCGCCCACCGGCGAAGCCAGCAATCCGTTTGCTCCGCGAGAAGCGGCGGCTCCGGCTCCGGTCAGTCCATTCGCTCCGTCTTCCGGTCGCAGCGGCAGTCTGGCAGATGCGAATCGACTTCGGATTCTGGATCTGATGCGTCAAGCTCGGACGAAGTTCGAAGCCGGCGAGCAGGACGAGGCGCTCCGTCTCGCTTCGGTCGCCGCCCGGATGTCGACCGCCTGGCAGGTGCAGTTCGCACCAACCGAGCAGTCGCCTGCTCAGCTGCTCTCGCAGATCCAGGGGGGCACACCAGCTCCAACCGCCAATTCTGGTGCGATATTTGCCGAGCAGTCTGCTCCACTCCCGGCGCAAGCCCCGCAGGACGAGGCTGGTCGCAAGGAGTACGCGCAGCAGTTGCTCAAGGCTGCCAGGGCGGACATCCGTGCCGGTCGTCTGCAGGATGCTCAGGCGAAGGTACATCAAGTTCGCCAACTGGAAACGACGTACGATCCGTTCGATCTGCGTCCGGAGCAGGTGATGGTCGAACTGGCCCAGGCCATGCCTGCCAATCCGACCGGCCCATCCGACAACCTCGCTGGGCTGAATGCTGCTCCGGCGATGCAGCCCGTAGCGGAACATGCCCCATTCGCATCTGCGACTCCGCAAGATCCCAAGACACAGGCGATGGAATTGGTCCGTCTCGCCCGGAGTTCTCTGGAGCGTGGTCACTTCGACGAAGCTCGCGGACTGGCGATCGAAGCACAGCAGCTGGGAGTCAGTTGGACTCTGCTGGATGATCGTCCCGAGCATGTGTTGGCCGACATTGGCCGCAAGTCCGGTACCGAGATCTTTGCCGCAAGTGCTCGGCCCGCCATGGAAGGGAACGTACAGACTGTCAGCAGCGAACAGGATGCTCTTACGCACGCCCGAGCGGAACTGCATGCCGCTCGTGAGTTGATGCAGGCTGGGCAGTTTGATGAAGCTCGCCAGAAGGCACTTGCCATCAGCCAGCTGGATGTCGCCTATGGGTTGTCCGATGACCGACCAGATCTGATTCTGCAGGAGCTCCAAGTCGCCGAATCACGCGGCATGACTCCAGCGCTCGCACAGAACGGTGGAAACCTCTCCCCCGAACAGCAGAAGGCTCAGGCACTGCGGTTGCTCCAGGATGCTCGCGAGTCGATGCAGAAGGGACAACTGGATGTTGCTGCGAATCAGCTGCGACAGGCCGAACAGTTTGACGTCGCCTACGAGTTGTTCGAGGAAACCCCCGAACGGATTCGCGATGATCTCTCCCGAGCCATGGCGGGCGTCCCCGCCGGAAGCGCTGCCGGGGTCGCCTCGACCGGCAATCCATTCGCTGGTGGTGTGGTACGTGCCGATGCCCAGCAACCGCAGAGCTTCGACTTCCCCGCAGATGCCACTGCGAGTGAACTGTTCAACGAAGGGGTCGCTCAACTGCGAAGCGGCAACCGCGATCATGCGTACGCTGCGTTCCTCGCGGCTCACAACTCTGGCGAGCGGCTCGATCCGTTCCGTCAGCAGCAGTTGCAGGACAAGCTGCGTGAACTGGCTCCTCGTCAGGGCATGATTCAGCAGGTCAGCAACGAAGAAGGGGCCACGCGGGTTGGACTGTTGCCAGCACCTCGGGGAGAACTGATCGACTCCGCGATGCAGGAACAAGTGGTCCGGTTCGAGCGACTGCGAGTGGAAACTCTGCAGGCGATGACCAAGGCCGAACAACTGCGTGACAAGAAGCCCGAAGCGGCTCTGGAACTGATCGATCAGACGTTGCAGTCGATCGACAACTCGGAGCTGGGTGAAGAGCGGACCGGCGCGTTGGCCGCGTCACTCCGCAGCACTCGATCCAGCATCGAAACCTACATGCGGCAGAAGGCCCCCATCTTCGAGATGGAGCGCAAGAACGCCGAAGTGAAGTCGCTGATCGAGCGTGACCTCCAAACCCGCTTGCGGGTGGAGCAGGACCTCGCGGAACTGGTCGACAAGTTCAACGATCTGATGGATCAGAAGCGATTCGCCGAAGCCCATGCCATCTCACAGCAGGCTCGTGAACTCGATGCGACGAACCCGGTCGTGGTCAACATGGACCTCAAATCTCAGTTCGCGCTGCGGAATGATCGCATCGATCGACTGAAGCGGGACAAGGAGAATGCTGTCTGGACACAGCTTCAGGATGTCGAGGATTCCTCCTTCAGCCCTGTTAGCGACGCCCATCCGATGGTGTATTCTGAAAACTGGGGCGAACTCAAGGAGCGTCGCAAGGCGGCTCCAACCGATGCCCGTGAGCAGTCCGAGACGGAAATGCGGGTTCGTCAGAGTCTCCGGAATCCAGTTTCTCTGCATTTCGAAAACGCTCCGCTGGCCCAGGTGATGCAGCATGTGGCTGACACACAAGGGATTAACGTGGTCGTTGATGAAGCGGGATTGACTGAAGAAGGCATCAGTGCCACGACGCCAGTCAGCATTGGAGTCGACGGGATTCAGCTTCGCAGTGCTCTGAACCTGCTGCTGCATCCGCTGAACCTCGATTACTCGATCGAGAACGAAGTGCTCAACATCACCAGCCGCTTGCGGCAACAGGGTGAGTTGGAAACGGCCGTCTACCAGGTGGCCGACCTGGTTGTCCCCGTCTCGGTCCGTGCTCCCACGAGTGTGTTCCAGCAGGGAACCGGTTTTAACCTGGGTGGCAGCACGGTGCCAGTGAATCAGAGCATTCCAGCTTACCCAGCTCTGGGGGGCGGACTCGCTCAGATTCCGGCGAATCCCCTCACGGCGAATGTTCCGGCCCTCAACGGTCAGAACGCGTCGCTGCAGGGACCCAGTGCTCAGAACTTCGAGTTCGACGCCCTGTCCGATCTGATCACGACGACTGTTTCGCCTCAGAGCTGGGACGAAATCGGTGGTCAAGGATCAATTACCAATCATGAGAGCACGCTGAGCCTGGTCATTCGCCAGACGCAGAAGGTGCATCAGGAAATCGCCGACCTGCTCGACCAGTTGCGTCGTCTGCAGGACGTCCAGGTGACCATCGAAGTCCGGTACATCACCGTGAGCGATCAGTTCTTCGAACAGATCGGGATCGACTTCGACTTCAACGTGCAGGACACCGTCGGTGGACCGAATGTGGATGACGACTTCAACCCGATCCGTCCGTTCGGCTCGGTCGATCCGACCAACGGCACGGCCGGTGGTGCTGGTAGCACGGCAGGTGGCGGCGGTGGCGGCGGTCAGCAGAATCAGCAGGCGACGGCACTGGCTCCATTCCGAGCCCAACCGAGTCTGAACTTGATTGGACGTGACAACTGGCCGAACCGCACCGTGGTTGGTCTGGTGAACAACTCGCAGACCTTCAGCCCGGAACTCGACATTCCATTCCGTCAGGGTTCGTTCGACCTCGCCGCACCATCATTCGGTGGGTTCGACGCGAACGCCGGGATTCAATTCGGCATGGCCATCCTGAGCGATATTGAAGCCTTCATGTTCGTGCGGGCGGCTCAAGGAGATCGTCGGTCGAACATCATGTTTGCTCCGAAGCTGACCCTCTTCAACGGCCAGTTCGGTACCGTGAACAGCACCGTGTCACGACCATTCGTGATCTCGCTGACTCCGGTTTCCAGTACGTTTAACATCGGCTTCCAGCCACAGATCGCCACGATTCCTGAAGGAACCATCCTGACGGTGCGTGCGGTCGTCTCGGCCGACCGACGTTATGTTCGCCTGAGCGTGTTGCCATCGTTCACCAGTGTGACCGACGTGTTCACCTTCTCCTTCATCGGCGGTGCCGGTGGTGGGGGTGGCGGGATCGGCGGCCTGGGTGGCGGCGGTGGCTTCGGCGGTGGCGGCGGTGGCTTCGGCGGTGGCGGCTTCGGTGGCGGCGGCGGTGGCTTCGGCGGCGGAGGCTTTGGTGGTGGCGGTGGCGGCCAGCGAGGTCAGCAAGGTGGAGCGGCCGGAAC
>JAGQQB010000187.1 GCA_020426425.1 Planctomycetaceae bacterium
GCCCACGGTATCAGCGAAGGATCAACGAACCGCAAAGATCTACGTGGAAGTCCCTCACGCACGCATGCGGTAGACCACAGTTGTGTTCTTCAACAGTCTGCTCCGACTTGTCTGCTCGATGGACTCATTCTCGTGCGGGCCTACCCTCCAAAAAAAGCAATGGTGCTTGGCACACTCTACCATCAATGAGAGGCAGCTGCCTGGGCGGCGATCGCATCGGCGTCACACTCTCTACTGGCGATCATCGCCCACGACGCATCATTGACGGTCCCAGCGATCAACCTCGTTGCCCGCCACCATCTCATACAGATCCCGCACCGAGCCACGCATCAGGACAATGATCGTAAACACCCCCAGAATCGTCCCGAGTGGAACCTGGAGGCAGTTGATGCCGGCGACGACCAGCGAAAAGGCACGGTTTGTACGGGATCTCAGGAACATGCCCGAAGCGACGTTCAGCAATCCTTGTATGACGAACATGAACCCCATTGCCACATAGAACCAAACGAAGAGATTCAGGAACTCCTGCGGCGGCATCTCAGGCCCTGGGCCACCGCCAGGCGGTTTCCACATCCGAGGGTTGTTCATCATTGTCTGGAACATCATGTAGTGCAGTATGAGGAATAGAATCCCCAGCACCGACAACCCTGCCGCCACAAAATGGAACACAGAGAGCAGGTTCAATTGGTCTGCGTCAACCTTGTGTTGCTCATCGGCAGATCGTGACTCTCGCATCTCCGTCTCCTCAACCTGTGCTCTAAATCCACTGTCGATTGACCAGCCGATCTCCAGACGTTGCCGCCCCACGGACATCGCGGAAGACACCACGCTTCACCATCCTGCAGTTTGACTCAGATCGAAGACCTGAGCGGTTAGCCGTCAGCAATCGTCGATCGTCCAGCCTCAAGCGTCAAGCCTTGATCCTGAGTCCTCAGTCGCTGGCGGCGCTGGCAGGGTCAGGTACGTGCACCATCGGTCGGACGCACGCGCCCTCTAATTCAGCGATCTGGCTGCTTGTGGTGGAGATTCGGGGGTGCATATACTCAGGGATTGGACGTTCGACTGTGAATCAGGGGGAAGGGCCATGCTCGTCGAGATGGAATTGGCTCGCATCATTATCAGCGAGATCAATGACCAGCAGGTCGTGTTCCTGCGGGAAGTCAATGGGGAACGGACGCTGCCAATCCTAATTGGGATTTTCGAGGCGACAAGCATTGATCGTCGTGTGCAGGGACTGGAGCCCCCCCGTCCCCTCACACACGACTTGCTCAAGAATGTGATTCTCGAGCTGGGGGGCGAAGTCCAGGATGTCGTGATCACGAACCTGAAAGATCACACATACTTTGCGGTCATCCGGATCAAGAAGGCGGGCGAGGTCGTCGAGATTGACAGTCGTCCCAGCGACGCCATCGCATTGGCGACGCACTTCAATCCGCATTTGCCGATCCTGGTCGATGAAGACGTCATTGCGGCCTCCATCTAGTCGACCTCGTGTTTTTCGTCCCCCCCGGAACGTGGACTTGGCCTGAAGTCTACCCCTTGACAACCAACCTGTTCTCTCAGTCCTCTTGAGGATTCCGATGAAAGCTTTGTTACTCACTGAGTACAAGAACCTGCAAGTGACCGACTTCGATGACCCTGTCGCCGGTCCGAACGACCTGCTTGTGGAAGTCCGCGCCTGTGGCATTTGTGGCAGTGATATTCATGGTTACGACGGCAGTTCCGGGCGCCGCATTCCGCCGCTGATCATGGGACACGAAGCGGCAGGCGTGGTGACCGCCGTTGGCTCGAACGTTACGAGTTTCGCCGTCGGCGATCACGTGACGTTTGACTCGACCGTCTCCTGCGGACAATGCACGTTCTGTCGCATGGGACATATCAACCTGTGCGACAATCGCATGGTGTTGGGGGTGTCGTGTGGCGAATACCGGCGGCATGGAGCGTTCGCGGAACTGGTCTCAGTGCCGCAACACATTTGTTACAAGCTGCCGCCCGATCTGCCGTTCGAGCACGCCGCGATGATCGAAGCGGTTTCCGTCGCCGTGCATGCGGCGAATCGAACGCCGGTCGCACTGGGAGACACGGCGGTCGTCGTTGGCAGCGGAATGATCGGCCTGTTGGTCATCCAGGCGATCCGTCTCGCAGGTTGTTCCCAGGTGATCGCCGTCGACCTCGATGAGAACCGACTCGCCACAGCCCGCGAACTCGGGGCCGACGTCGGCCTCAAAGCTGATACCGTCGATGTCCCTGCCGAAGTCAAGAAGTTGACCGGCGGTCGCGGTGCCGATGTTGTCCTCGAAGTCGTCGGTGCGACGCCAACAATTCAAACCGCCATTCAATGCGCCCGGAAGGGTGGCTCGCTGACTCTGGTCGGCAATCTGGCCCCGCAGGTCGAAGTGCCGCTGCAAGCGATCGTCACCCGCGAACTGACCTTGTACGGCAGCTGCGCGTCGAACGGTGAATACCCCGCCTGCATTGACCTGCTGCAACGACAGGCGATTCGCGTCGAGCCGCTGATTACTGCCCAGACTTCACTTGCTGACGCCCCGGAATGGTTTGCCCGGCTCTACAAGGGGGAACCAGGCGCCATGAAGGTGATTGTCGATCCGACCCGATAGGGGATCCTGACACGGAAATTCATACGACGCGGCCCTACCCATATTCTGTTCGGGAAGCGAGTCGACGCAGGACTCCGTGATGTTCAATCACACTCGAAAAACACTCGGTCACTGTACACGTCGCCAACTTCGCACTGGTCGCCATGTCACAGATCCGTATCATGCGGTGAACCTCTCCCGCCTCCAGTCAATGAACAGATCATGTCGCAGCAGCCCGAGTCGCAGCATCACAAACGTTTGACGGCGCAGATCGTTGTGGGGATTCTCTTCGCACTCGGCTTTGCCGCTGTGCTCCCGTTTCTGCCCGCCGATGCCCAGGGAACACCCACGCTCGGTCGCTGGCTGCTGACTCCGGTTGAAATCGGCGGCGATATCTTCCTGCGACTCTTGCGCATGATCGTCGTGCCGCTGGTGGTCACCTCGGTGATGTCGGGCGTTTTGGGATTGGGCGACATTCGCAAGCTCGGTCGTCCGGGGCTGATCGCGATTGGCTATTACCTCACGACAACCATCATGGCGGTCATCGTCGGCTTGATCGTGGTCAACCTCGTCCGCCCCGGCGCGGTCGATGCGGAAACGGCCGCCGCGTTTCAACAGACGATGGAGACCGGCCGTGAGATGTCCAGCGATGGCGATCGTCCCGACTCGGCGGTCGGCATCCTGCGCAATCTGATCCTGATGCTGTTCACCGACAATCTGCCGCAGGCGGCCGTCTCCGGAGAACTGTTGCCGCTGATCATCTTCTCCATTGTGTTCGCCGGTGTGCTCACCACGCTTGGTGACCGCGTGGCCATCGTGAACAGTTTCATCCTGCAACTCAACGATGCGCTGATGCAGCTCATCCTGCTGATCATGCGACTGGCTCCGCTGGGAATCTTCTGTCTCGTCGCCGCCAAATTCGGCGACGCGATGCTCGATGGAAAGTTCCTTGAAACACTCAGCAAGCTCGCCGCGTACTTCCTCACCGTGCTGCTGGGACTGGCGATCCATGCGTTCGTCACGTTGCCGGCAGTGCTGTACTTGTTAACGCGACGGAATCCGTATCGCTTCATGCTGCAGATCTCGGAAGCTCTGCTGACCGCGTTCTCCACGGCCAGTTCTTCGGCCACCATGCCGGTGACCATTGAAAAGACCATTGATGAGGCCGGAGTCTCCCGCAAGTCGGTCGACTTTGTGGTCCCGCTAGGGGCGACGATTAACATGGATGGCACCGCCCTGTACGAGGCGGTCGCCGCCATCTTCATTGCGCAAGTTCTTGGCAGCCATCTCACGTTGCCCGATCAAATCATCGTGGCGATCACCGCAACGCTCGCCGCCATCGGCGCCGCTGGCATCCCAGAAGCAGGTCTGGTCACCATGCAGATTGTGCTCACGTCAGTCGGCCTGCCAGCGAAAGGGATGGCGATCATTACCTCCGTCGACTGGCTGCTCGATCGCTTCCGCACCACAGTCAACGTCCTGGGAGACGCGATGGGCGCTGCCGTTGTCGATCAGTATTTTACCGCAGAACCACCTGCAACATCGCCGCCCGCCGAGCCCCTATCGACAACCCCAGATAGCACCATCTAATTGCGTCCCCCATCCTCCGACTCTCCACACTCAACCCTCCACGTTCTTCGCATGCCCGCGTCTGCCACCGATGAGTCCACTGAAGAGCAGCGCGAGTCCTTCAACATCGGGATCCTGGCGACGCAACTGATCATCATGCGGATCGGTTGGATCTTCAAAACCGAGAGCGTGATCATGCCAGCGGTGCTGGATGTCATCTCTGGGGCCGCCTGGGTGCGGGGACTGTTGCCGGTGCTGAATCGACTCGGTCAGAGCCTGCCACCGATGCTCATGGCCGAGACCATTCGCGGCATCCCGCTCAAAAAACGGGCGCTCATCTTCACCACTCTCGGCATGTCCGTGCCGTTCCTCATTCTGGCAACCACATGGCGCTGGCTGGAGAACCGTCAACAGCCCTGGTTCGTCGCGATGTTTCTCGTGCTGTACCTGTTCTTCTTTTGTGCGACCGGCTTGAATCAACTCGTCGATGGAACACTACAGGGAAAGCTCATTCGCCCGACACGGCGTGGTCGCCTGTTGGGATTGGCCGGGATGATCGGTTCGGTTGGCGCCGTCATCGCAGCGTGGTTACTGCTGCGTCCGTGGCTCGCGCTTCCCAACAACGATGGCTTCGGCTGGATCTTCCTGTTCAATGGTTCGGCCTATTTCCTGGCTGGGCTGATGGCGAACCTGTGTCTTGAAGATGCTGATCCGGCCCCTGCCAAATCGAGTCGCCCCTGGTGGTATGCCTTTGCCGCCGCATGGGAGGTGGTGAGGACCGATGCAAGGTTTCGTCGCGCTGCCCTGGTGTCGGTGCTGTTCATGATGGGGCTGCTCCTGTTCCCCCACTACCAATGGCTCGGTCGCGAGCACTTAGGGACAGGGAATCAGGAACTGATCATCTGGGTCATCGTGCAGAACATCGCGGTCGGTGCGTTCAGCCCGTTGATCGGTCGACTGGCCGATACATACGGCAACCGAATGGCGTTGCGTGTCGCAGCATTCGCATCATCGCTGACACCGTTTGTCGCCGTACTCCTGGCCTCGCCCCTCGTACCGCTGGGCAAAAATCTGTTCTGGCTGACGTATGTCTTCCTCGGTCTAACTCCGGTCACAATGCGGACAATCTCCAACTACACACTCGAACTCGTCCCGCGCGATCAGCATCCTCGGTATCTCAGCACGATGACCGTCTGCTACACGTTGCCATTCATCATCTCGCCGCTGTTCGGCGCACTGATGGATCTGGTGCCGTATCAGTACCCGTTCCTGGCCATCGGCGGCGTGATCCTCGCGAGCGCGCTGCTCACATTCCGCATGGACGAACCCCGCGCGTAGCATGTGCGTCACAAGCCCGTCTTTGAAACGGCGGGTCACCCATACTACTTCTCACTCGCCCGCTCCACCGCCCGCCGCAACGCCGCTACCGTCCAGATCATTGGATACAGCTTCTCGAAGTACCACAACTTGAAAAAGTAAAACCCAATTGGACTCGGCTCGGTCCACCTTCCTTCGTCGATTCGTTTAAGCAGCCAGTCGAGACCGCCGCAGGCATGATCGATGCTTTCACGATCACTCAACAAAATCTCAGTTGCCAGCGCCGTTTCTTCCACGCTCGATGGCGCACCAGCAACGCCGCCCCAGCCGCCATCATCATTCTGGGCCGCGCGCAGCCAGCGAATCCCATCGCGGGCTGGCAGCGCCTCTAGACGATCAAGATCACGATACGCCGCCAGCACTTTGGCGGTCCCATATGTCGGGTTGATGTCATCCGGTGCATATTGATTGCCAAACCACAGCGGCAACCAAGAGCCATCTTTCTGTTGATGCTTGGTTAGAAACTGCATGCCGCGACGAATGGCCGTAACCACTTCGAACCAGGGCCAGTCGCGTGTTGGCGGATTAATCCGCAGTTTCGAATCCTCGTTCAAATCAAACGCCAGCAGTCTCTGCGGCTCAGGGCAGGTCGCCACACATGCACGCAACACATGCGCCGTGATGTCGCACGAACTCCGATCAAACGGCAGGTTGGCCCACCCCTGACAAAACGTGGGCCAGCCGCCATCGCGATTCTGCAACCCCAGCAGCCAACGCAGACCATGCCGCTGTGCGAAGAACGTCTCCGGACGCACGGGTGATTCCAACTGCCCCAGGGCAATGATCGCCCCTGGCGTGTCATCTGCATCGGGCACACCGCCGGGGAGATCGGTCCAAGCCCAACCACCCGGTGCGGCGTTCGTGTACCGATGTAGCTCCTGATACTGCTGTCCCAGCAGCCATTCACGAATGACAGGCCGATCGTCGTCCGGCAATGCCGTTCCGAGTGCGTTCACACTCATCGTCGTCACCCAGGTCGCCAGATTCGTGTCGATCGGCCAGCTTCCGTCCTCAAGTCGCGACTCCCGCAGGAACGACACCCCACGTTCCACGACAGGATGCTCCAGGAGTCCCTTCGCAGCGAGACTCATCGTGACGAAACTCGTGAGCGGCGTTGCTTCGAGAAAACCTCCGTTAGGAGGCTGAATCCGTTTCAGGATGCGCAGACTCCGCGGCGTGCAGATGTCCCGCAGCCAGTTGACGAACGGATTCCACGAGCGCTGAAAGTGGTGCCGCACCTGACCAATCGCAATCAGTGCCGGCAGCGCGTAACTCACCACCGGCAGCCGAATCGCCGCATAGAACCCTGCCGGAATGCAGGAAAGTTCAAACGGCAACTGCGAGACTTCTTTCCAGTCAACCAAACCCGCCAGCGCGCAATGCGTGAGAATGGGAACCGAAAACGTCTGGTCCTTGCCGTAGCGTTTCAGAATCGCCGGGATGCCACCGGCCTGCTGAATGTAGGCATCTGCTCGCCGCACCGTCTCGACATGCAGCTCTACTTTGCCGGTCCCGTGAAACGCAGCGTGGCACAGGACCGACGTCGAGATGTTGCTGAAGCTGAGCGTCGTGTCGCCCCAGCCGCCATCGTCGTTCTGATGTTCGACCAGCCACCGCAGGCCGCCATCAATATCGCGCTGCAGTTCGTCCGGCGTGGGAAATCCGCTCGCCGGTTGCGA